>JABXGU010000833.1 GCA_016550415.1 archaeon
AGGACCAGCCTATTGTACTGCCCCTACACAAGACCTCATGACCATGCTCCAAATCGATTACCTAGATGTAGCCCAACGCGAAGGCAAAATTGCACCCTACGGTCATAGAGATGTCCGTAACCTCATAATGCACACCCTCCCCCTTAACTACGGTGAAGTAACAGACATTGCACCAGATGTTCGTCTAACTCTTCACAATGCAGGCCACATATTAGGCTCCAGCATAGCCCATCTTCACATCGGTGACGGCCTCTATAACCTAGCATTCACAGGCGACTTCAAATATGCCCGAAGCCGACTCCTCGAGCCTGCAACAGACAGATTCCCCCGTCTTGAAACCCTCATCATGGAATCCACATATGGCGCACCACGCGATTTAATGCCAAGTAGGAAAAATTCAGAAAGAGTTCTCGTAGACTATATTAATCGCACACTGAAACGCGGTGGCAAAGTTCTCATCCCAGTCCTTGCAGTGGGTCGAGCCCAAGAGCTCCTAGTCGTCATTGATGAATATATGGAACGCAAGACCCTCCTAGAAGCCCCTGTTTTTGTAGATGGTATGATTATTGAAGCAACAGCAATACATACTGCGCATCCTGAATATCTTGCCCGTGAACTCCGGGACAAAATCTTCCACCAAGGTCAGAATCCATTCATAGCAGAGTATTTCACTCAAGTAAACGGTCACCAAGTCCGTGATGAAATTATCGAAAGTGGTCCATGCATAATACTCGCAACAAGCGGCATGCTAACAGGCGGCCCATCAGTTGAATACTTCAAACAATTAGCAGGCGACTCCCGAAACTCCATAATCTTCGTCAGCTACCAAGTCGAAGGTACCCTAGGTCGAAGAATCCAGAAGGGTCGCCGACAACTTCCCGTCCGTGGCTCTGGCTCTCGCAACAACGTAATCAAAGTTGACCTACAAATCCACACAGTGGAAGGATTCTCAGGTCACAGCGATCGTCGTCAACTTATCGATTACGCACGCCGAATAAAGCCCAAACCCGAAAGAATACTCACATGTCACGGAGAAGTCAGCAAATGTATCAACCTAGCCAGTTATCTACACCGCGACCTTGGTCAACGACGACGCGTAGAAACCCGATCACTTCAAAACTTCGAAACCATTCGCCTTTACTGAGTTTATTATGCTCGCATCTTCTTCAACGTGAAAGGACGTGAAGAGACCAGCGTTATTAGCCCCTATGAGGAACCCTTTCACCCGAAGTCCTTATAAGTACTGAAAATGAAACCCCTGAAGAAAATGTACAGAAGATTCTACTTTTCATGGAAAATGAGGGATACATCTAGCATGAATTAGCGTCAATCCTTTGAAGAAAGGTGAGCAGTAATAGTTGAATTAATAGTTTCAGTCATCATACTAATTCTCCTAAGCTTCATTGCTGGATTTCTCGATACTGGATTTGGAATGGGATACGGAACAGTCCTAACTCCCCTTCTAATCTTGTTTAGCTACCCGCTTCTTGAAATCGTCCCAGCAGTTCTATTCTCCCAGATAATAGCAGCAGGATTAACAGCAATTACCTACCATTTTTTTGGCAATGTCCAATTTAGTCTCTCATCAGAAGATACCAAAATAGCAGGAGTAATGTCAATAACAGGCATAATCGGAGCAACCATTGCAATCATACTCTTCTACACCATTCTTGGCATCAACCCAATACTCTTCCAATTCTACATCAGTATAGCAATACTCCTTGTAGGCTTCTTTGTATTAGCCAAGTTACAATGGCAGTTCTCATGGGCTAGATTCATCATCATAAGCACATTTGCCTCTATCAACAAGGGTCTAAGCGGAGGGAGCTATACTCCCATCGTAGCCGGTTATCAGGTCTTGTCAGGGCGTGACAGCAAACAATCGATAGGAACCACAACTATTTCCAAGGTCGTAATCAGTATCACAGCTGTGACATTATACATCCTTCTAGGTCACCTACTCTTTGATCCGATTTTCTTTCAGCTAGCAATACCCCTATTAATTGGAGTCATAATAGCAGTACCAATCGCTAGCTACATGGTAAAGCAGGTACAAAGTGAAAAAATGTCACATCTAATCGGTCTAGCAATAATTTGTCTTGGCGCATTTACACTTGTAAGGACTTTTTTTGTATTATTTCTTCTAGCGTAAAAGATAGGTAAAAAATGAAGCAAAACTCCCTTGCTATTATTTGGTTTAGCATATTGATTTTCTAGAACCTTCAATATTCTTATTGTATAAAGTTACTCAGTGATTTGAAGAGAAAGATTATCTCTTTTAAGACATTTAGACTATTATCTTAGTATATGAAATTTGAGATGCGATGGCTGGCTCATGCTTGTGTATTTATGGCTTGGGTGCTGCCACGAGTCATCCCATTGTTTCTTTATCCAGTGTTCTATAGTTTTGATGATTGGACTAACATCGGATAAGTAGATTATATTTTAACACAGAACCATATTCCCC
>JABXGU010000834.1 GCA_016550415.1 archaeon
CAAGAAACGATGAAACCGTAATCATGGAGGAAATAAGTAAATGCCTAAATGTCCAAAATGTGGAGCCGAAGGAAACCTTAAGAAATCTTGGAAAATGGCCGGTCGTCCAGACAAGCAGGGAAAAAGGATGCAGCTGGAAATCGGACTATACGAATGCTCCAAGGGTCACAGTTTCCGTGAAGTATTAAGTAAGAAGAAAATCTAAACGTTCACTAGCATAGCAATCAGCTGAAGTCAAAAAAGGCAAATAATTAGCAGATAAATCTTTAACTCCTTATTTTTTATCTTTTTCAGGAGCGTTAAGTTTTATAACGTAGTTCGCTTTATGAACAAGAATACTTCACCATTCAAGCGAGGCGCCGCTTTGACTGCTACTCTCAAGAAACTGTGGAAAAATGATTATGTGCAAACCGCCGTTGTTATCGGCTTGATTGCTTTGGCGGTTTTCGGCTTCTGGTACGGGTCACAAGCCGTTTTGAACACGTCGTACCCTGCGTTGGCAGTGGTAAGCGGTAGTATGTGTATACCCTACGACGGCGCGTGTGACGGGTGGACGCATCCGTTTGACCACACTTTGCACATTGGTGACCTGATAATCGTTCAGGGGGTAGAACCTAAAGACTTGAACGCGAACTACCCTGACAGCGACATAATAGTATTTCATCGACCGGGAAATCCAGATGAGCTTATTGTGCATAGGATAGTGGCTAAAGAGGAAAGGGATGGAATATTGTACTTCTACACTAAAGGGGACGGGAACGGCTTCAATAAGTGGCCAGAAACGCCTCAGCGAAGCGAGTATGACCCGTGGAATGGCGGCGAAGGGGTTCCTGAAAACCTTGTTGTTGGCAAAGAAGTTATGCGGATTCCATGGTTAGGACATGTTGTGTTGTTCATGCGCAATTCGATAGGGTTGCCTATAGTAGTGGCTCTTATAATCCTGATAGTTATTGTTGAATTTGTTTTCCCATTAGTGAGAGGAAAAAAACCGTCTGACCAGCAGATCGAATTGCAACAGCAACCATAGATGTTTTTACAAAGATACAATATTAGTGGCTACGTCTCCCGTGCAATTACCTTTTTTCTTGTATTCTAAGGAACAGAGCGCTTCCTAGTGTCAAATTCTGCAGATATTAGCAAGATACAATGAGTATTATGAATCTGAAGTAAACAAAATTCATAGGCCAAATTCACTTAGTTGAAATTCTGGTGGCAAAAATCACAAAACTGGTAGCGATTGCAGCAATAGTTATCATTGTTGCAATTACTCTCAGCATGATTCATGTGCTTTCAGAGAATTCAGCCTCTCAAAACTCAACACTTAACACTTTCCTGATAGGAACAGGCCCAGGAACTTGGGGAAATCTGCCAGACCTCAATAACAATTACTCTCTAAGCATGAACTTGGCAACATCATGGATAAGCACCCGAGACGACATTCATGGTTGGTGGTCCAACTACTTTTTGCCTGAACCACTTTGGAATCAAAGCATTGTTCCACATTTGATTACGTACAAATACTTCACGAACACATGGGCTGTCGATTATTCAGCAGCCAACCTTAGTTTGCACAGAGGCGAGTGGCTTGAAGACCTTAGGTTTGTCGCAAATCACCTGAAAGCTCCAGATGACGGACATCATATGGCCATAATTTCGTTGGAAACTGAGTTCAACGACCCAACCAATTATGAAAACATGGATTACGCATATTGGAATCAATTGATGATTGACTCGAGAAGCGCAATAAAAGAGATTGCACCAAATGTTTTGGCAAATTACTGTATTGGAGGCTGGGAATCACGATTCAATGACGATATTAGCATGGACGGGGCTTTGGTCTCCAGTATGGAAAGCATGGATTTCATGAGCTTTCAATGTATGTGGGGGATTATGACTGATAATGATGAAAGAACGTGGCTGAACGGTGACGATTTGAGAACTAACTATAATGGAGTAAATTGGGTGGAAAAATTCGGGAATAAATCTCGCGTCTGGGATTATATGGTAGACGATATAGCGGCTAA
>JABXGU010000835.1 GCA_016550415.1 archaeon
AGGGAGGAACACCCATATGGATGCTTGTAATTGCAGCTGATGTAATTGAAGGAAAAACACTGCTCAATGTTACACCATCAAGATCTTCAAAGAGTTGAGCTAGTGCAGTGTTCCTTATGTTCTCTATTCCCACACTATCCACGATACAGACAATTACATGTTCCGCTTTTTGAGCATCATTAACTTTGAGATGTTTTTGAACTTCAGGGTAATTAAATAAATCAGCTCTTGGAATCTGCACATCCATGCAGCGAAGCGCGGTAGGAAGCACTTTGTAGATATTCCTTTCATAATCTGGAATGTAAAGGTCATTTGCTCCCTTTAATTGAATTCTGGACAGCGTCATATTAAGCACCAATAATCGTGATAGCCAAGGAAAAATGCGAAAGACTCTTCTTATTATTCATAGAAGAGTAGTTAAAAATGAATTGACAGCCCTTAGAGGAAAAGTGCGTTGATTCTCGGTTATGCTATCTTTCGCATGGATGCAAAAATTGGTCCACAAAAAGTTCACGTAAGTGACAGCATCCAAGATGTAAGTCATTACGAGATGATGATAATTTTCTCTGCGCATGTCAGGTTCGAGCAAGGATTCAGGGGAGTACATGCAAGTAATCGCACTTGGGCAACCTATATTCAGCCACCATGGGTTATTGCGCTTCTCCTTTCTCCAGATCAACTCATTGGACCCATTGAAGCCCCATTCGAAAAAATCCTTAGAAAAACTAAACTTGGCGATAATCCAACCATCAATCAATGGAACAAACTTTTTCAAGACATAAAAAATGAGGTTGAAAAATCACCACTCTGGGACTTACTGACCTCAGAGCCCGTTGCAGAATTCCTTGAAACACTCATAAAATTTGGGATTAGCACTTTTGAGCCACAGCTTAATCTATCAATTGGAGTAGTATATCCTGAAGCTGACCGACTCACAAACCTTAGTTCATATGATACACGACTTTTCCTTGAAAAACTAACACTCGCAGGCATCTTCAAGAGTGAGCCAGTTGCGGGCGTCATCCATTGTCCATCTTGCCACGGATTCAAGGTGGCAAATCTTCTTACATGTCCCAAATGCAGTGGAATCAGTCTAAAAAGCGTTCCTGATTCCTCTGCGTCTAATTCTATATCCTACAATTTTTCTTGCCTGAGTTGTAGCCATTTAACTCAGAATCCACTTGTATCTCTTGTATGCACTGAGTGCGCAAGACAGTTTGAGCCTAGCACTGGCGAATATCGTGCCATGAATCGCCTCGTTCTTAACAAAGAGATTGCAGAAAATCTAATTAGCAGTATTAGAGGGGAATCCTGAGCCTTACAAAACTGGGAAACTAGGATTATTGAAGATATGAAGCAAAATAATCATTGCCGACGTGATTTTTCATAGAGTTTCCATATCTCGTTTGCCAATAGTTGAAAAACATCGTTCACCTGAAAGTTACTTTTTGAACTACTTTCTAGAAAGAGCATGCCAAGATTCTTTGCTAGACTGGTTCCTTCCTTATTGGATACTACTCGCTCTTTGTCCAAGTCTACTTTTGTCGCTACTAAAATAAGGGGTACTCCCTTGCAACGCTCTTGAACTTGTTTTAGCCAGTATTCCACCCGCTCAAATGATGTCTTATTTGTCACATCATAAGCAATGACTGCACCAGCTGCACCCTCGAAATATAGACCACGAATAAAATCGAATCGCTCCTGACCAGCTGTGTCATAAATCATCAGCCTAATGGGATTATCTTTCACAATAAGGGATTTAGCGAAGAAATCAACCCCCAATGTAAATGTATAATTCTGGTCGAATTGCCCAGTGCAGTATCTTCGTGCAAGTGATGTTTTACCAACACTTGCATCGCCAACAACAATGACCTTATAGACGACTTCGTCAAGATCTTCCATTCTGTTCACCCTCGGAACATTCGTATAATGGCAGTATCGCTCCTTTAAGTTTTTTTGCATTATTTCCTTTTGTTTATATTATTAAAGAGGTTTTGGGCGAGGCGAAAGTTCTTTTTGTAGTAGATACTGCATAAGTGGGAAATAATTTGGAATAAAAATGAAGGGCGTTTATCATGTCAGGTAAAGTGAATCAATTCAACCTTTCCATTGAGGATTTGCCACGACGATGGTACAATGTGGCAGCAGATTTGCCAGAGCCGCTTCCGCCTCCCAAAGATCCAGAGGATGGCCCATCACGTTTGAAGCAGTTGCCTGAATTCATTTTGAAAACATGTCTCGAGCAAGAAGGTTCAACTGATAGATGGATTGATATTCCCGAGGGAATTCGTGAACTTTTCATCCAGGCTGGTCGTCCCAGGCCCCTAATGAGAGCACTTCGACTTGAACAGGTTTTGAAGCTGCCCAAGACAATTCGTCTCTACTATAAACGGGAAGACCTTAGCCCCACTGGCTCTCATAAGGTAAACACTGCACTTGCTCAGACATATTATGCACAGAAAGAAGGATATGAAGAGGTAACGACAGAGACTGGAGCAGGGCAGTGGGGATCTGCTTTGTCTTATGCTGCATCTCTTAACGGTTTGAAATGCCGGGTTTTCTGGGTGCGCGCAGCTTATAGGTGGAAACCTGGTCGCCGAACGTTGATGAAATTATTTGGTTCAGAAGTTTTTGCATCACCAAGTAAGGAGACCAAGTTTGGTAGAAAACTCCTACGTGAAAATCCGAAACATGTGGGAAGTCTAGGTATCGCAATTAGTGAAGGTATTGAAGATTCACTGAATCGTGAAGGAAACATATACTGCCTTGGGAGTGTTCTCAACCATGTATTGATTCACCAATCCATAATCGGATTGGAAACCGTCGAGCAGTTCAAGCTGGCAGATGACAATCCCACACTCCTCATCGGTTGTTTTGGTGGAGGCAGTAATTTTGGAGGATTCAGCCTACCCTTTATCGGTGAAGTCTTACAAGGCAAACGAGAGTGTAGCTTTCTAGCTTCACAAAGTGAAGCAGCGCCTAACCTAGTTAAGGGCAAGTATGTGTACGACCATGGTGACCATGCAGGACTTACGCCACTCCTCAAAATGTACTCACTAGGTCATGATACTTCTATGCCTGAAATTTGGGCAGAGGGCATTCGGTATGCTGGAGCAGCCCCAATGATGAGTGCAATCAAATACCATGGTCTCCTTGACGCTGTTGCCTATCCAGTGGATGAGGTTCATGTCTACTCGCAAGCTAGACGGTTCATTCAAGCTGAAGGATTCATTCCTGCGCCGGAATCTTCATATGCAGTATGTGCAGCCATCGACAAAGCTTTGGAATTTAAGAAGAAGGGCGAAGAAGCAGTCATCTGCTTTAATGTATCCGGTCATGGATTTTTAGACATGGAAGCCTTTGCCAAGCCTCTCAAACTTGACTAGATTGTATTATAGCATTTGGATGATTTTGGAGTCGTTGACGTGCATACTGAATTATATCTATGCTGAAGTCGATACCTACAACCTTCTCGAAATGATTTTGCAGGTGTGCAAGGAGATGACAAGACCAAATCCAATTTCTAATATGTGCCACAGAGCCGCTCTTCACCCACAAAATGAAATAATTCATCCATCGAAAAGGGGGGCATCGCTTCATTAGATTGGTAGATCAGTCATTCTTGCATCATCACAAAATATGCTTCTACCCTATTCTAAATGAGACCCATGAATTGTGCTAAATAGAGCATAATAATAGCAATCGAGTTGTTCGTAGAGTGAGCAGCCCAAGTAGTATAGAGGCTATACCCACTTTTCTGAAAACGCAAGCCCCATAATGTACTAATGAAGAATATTGGACCAAATCGGTAGATGTCAAGATGTAGACCAGCGAATAAGGCAGAAGCTAGAAGTAAGCCACCCCAGCGACCGAGATAATTTTCTGATCCCTGCTGCAATACGCTTCTAGCAAATACTTCTTCACAAAAGCCAACTATGAAAATCATGAACAGTATCCACATAACCAGCTCAAAGGGGTTTGATGGTGTTAAAGCGTGACTCATCGCTTCGAGATAGGTTGGTGGCGGAGTAATCAGCCAAGTCCAAAGGGCAACTATTGGAATTGCCAAAAACAAAGTCAATATACCCCACAATATGCCCATCAAAATATCTGTTAATACTCCAAGCTTGCCCTTTATTGGACGCAACCCCAGTTCCTCCACCAACTCTGTAGTCAATGGTGGGCTTTGGAGAGAAGGTGTATCCCTATCCCCTGTTTTGCTTGTAATCCACAATATGACTGGGACAACTGCCACAACCAATAAACAAAGCTCAGTGATGACAAGACCAAGAAATTGGAAAAACAATTGAGCCAGAATCCCTACACTGATGAGTAATGCAAAGCCGCTAAAATAGCATAATAGTGACACACCTAATGACCAGCTTGCTCTAGTCATACATAATCGCCTTTTTTTGATAGATTGAATGAGGAAGCTCACTATAATATTTCGTTTGAGGTTTTACCATTTTTCATCTAGAAAATAAATTTTGGATTGGAGAAGCAAAGATAAAATCAACATCAATATCGACGAGAATGGTAATAGAGGAGAATTGAAGCTTGGCAGGAGTACTGCTCACCGGGAATATGCTCATCGCCCAATTGATTAAAGAAACTAAGAACTACAGACAACTTCAAAACAGTCTGCACTAATAAGCTTGATAAAGAACCTGTGTGAGATTGCAGCAAATAGAAGATATTAACTATCTACGGGCGGAATTACTGAGTGTTTCCCGGCATTTTTGTATTAATTGTATTCATAGTTGTTGTCTTGCTGATTACTACAGATATGATAAAGGAGACCATCGCAGCGCTGTTGGGTACTGTAGTAATTCTGGTGTTTATGGTTCAAATTTGACCATTATGGGCTGGTGAATTACTGACCTATCCAGTGTTTGCAGAATTATTGGTAAAATGGGTTGATTTCCGAACAATTATCATAATCCTATCAATTATGTTGATAACTGAGCCGATAAAGGATTCAGGATTATTCCAGTACATTTCAATTAAGGCTGTGAAATGGTCGAAGGGCGGTCCTGCAATATTACTCACTATTTTTTGTCTTCTTGCCTTTCTATTGTCCACTGTTCTTACACAGATAGCAACCATTGTGTTAATCGGTTCAATGACGATGATTGTTTGCGAATCGCTTGACGCTAATCCCATGCCTTATCTTGTTTCAGAAGCTATGGTTTCTAATGCTGGGGCGGTAAGCACTCAAATTTCTGGAATCCCAAATATCTTGATTGCTGGTGCTACGGGATATGATTTTAATTGGTTTCTAATCAATCTCTTGCCCTTTTCGCTTCTATTGGCTGCTGTGGCAATTATTATCTGTATTTTTTTCTTCAGGAAAACGCTTCATACACTTAATGAAAAGCACATCCAGCATTTGATGGATATTGAAGAATCAACAATGATTCCAAACCGAGCAATATTCTATCGCACTGCATTCCTATTGGTAGCTATTATTGCAGGCTTCATATTGTTCAGTAGATATGCCTACATCGTTGCAATTGTAGGAGCAGTTGCATTTCTAGTTCTTGGGGGAAATCCGGATGAGATACTAAAAGAAGTTGAGTGGTCATCAATTTTCTTCTTTATTGGATTGTTCATTATTGTAGGGTCGTTGGAGGAATTTGGAGTGATTTCTGCATTATCCACTCAAGTTGTTTTACTAACACAAGGAAATCCCATCATCGCGCATATTGCTATTCTATGGATCACCGGATTAGCAAGTGGTGTTGTAGATAACATCCCTATTACCATGACACTCATACCTGTTGTGGCAGAGCTAACAGCTATCGGTGTCCCTGCAGGAACTTTATGGATATCCATTACACTTGGTGCTGAATTGGGAGGGTGCCTTACACCCATATCTAGCACAGCAAATCTACTAGCTTATCGAACTGCAGCTAAACATAATCGCCCGATACCATTTATGACATTCTTGATTGTTGGCATCATAACAACGTTTACCTTCTTGGGCTTGTCAACTGTCTATGTTTTATTCCGTCTCTTCTTCTTGCCACTTCCATAAGAGATGACTTCGAGAAAGACATTAACTAGCAGCTTATTCAGTCCAGTATATCCACCCTTCAGGTGTTTTTGTTCGATTCAGTTCCCCTTTCTTTATCCTTCGTAACATTGTCGTATAGATCATTTTCCATCTACCCTTTGAGCGTTTGTCCGCATTGTTGAGTGCAGTCTCAATTTCTTCACGTGTTCGTCGGTGTGGAATTTTAAAAAAGCCATTTCTAATCAACCCATCCACTGCATCTCGAGGCGACCAAGGTTTCGGTGCTGATGCGACGAGTTCCCTAAGTTTCTTTAGAGCTACCTTTGATTTTTCCCGCACATCTTCAAAGGGCACACCTACTATCTCAATTCTATCAAGATTGCCTTCCCCAAGACCACGTTTCACAAATTCCTGTAGAACTTCAATTTTTTCAGGTTTCAATCCTGCTAAAGTGGCACCCACAGTTTCTACCGCCACAGCATCTCGTCCTACAATTATTATATTCATTGGTACTCGCCAGGTATCACATTTCCAATATAGATGCTGACCATCAATAACTGCAAGATCAATGCCACCAATAGCTTCAAAGAAATCAGCAAAGATTGAGCGGAAAATCTCTGGTTTATGATATTGTATCTTCTTCTTTGTTGGAGAAAGTCCAAACAGGTTCTTCAAAACGGAGCCATGCTGAAATGTGCGTAAGACATGGGTGCTAACAAATATGTTCGGTTTGAACAAGATGTGGGATAATTCGACCGGCATGTGAGTTGATTTATCACCTATTTGCACTGTCCGTGTCTCTGAATCCTCGGACAAGTTGAAGGGCACAACGCGATTTGAGAACAACTCACTCCAGAGCTTGAGCCGATCAGAACCAGTCCCCATATAGTTATCAGATTCTGCTAAGAAAATTCGTCGTACACGGTCAAAGCCTTTGATGATTGCATCTACTAGGCTTATTGAGGTATGTTGTGGTGATTTAGGATGGTATATTCCCACCTTGACCGTCACATCTCTTTTAGATGTATTTAGGTCATCAATACCTCCGATGAGGTGAAGGGCTTTCTGTAAAGATGCTAAATTGTTTCCCGCAGACTCGACAATCGCTACTTTCGTCATTTTATCACCGAGTAAATCTAAGAAAATAATATCTTAGTTTTTCAATGCAGCCAATCCGAAAAGGAAGAGATATTTAGATTATCGACCAGTGTTTTAATGCTTTGGAGAGGGCATCATGAGTTTGAGCATATTCTACCAGAGATATGTTTGCCAAGGTCGCATCCACAGCCTGTCGCATTGCAGTGGCACCTGCTTGTGTTCCCTCGGGATGCCCATGAATTCCTCCACCTGCCTGAATAATAACATCGTTTCCAAAGATGTCAATAATTTCAGGTACCATGCCGGGATGGAGACCTCCCGAGGCAACGGGCATTACCTGTTTAACGGCGCCTAACTTCATCCGCAGCTTTTCGATATTTGCTTCAACCTCCTCCCTATCCTCGGACATCTTTCCTACTGCAGTTCCTACATGTAGTTGATCAATGCCAATCAAACGGGAACAAAGTGCTATTACGGGCATGGCAATGCCATGTTGTGGAAGTTTGGTGAAAGCGGCATGCATAGCTCTGTGTCCGTGCAAAATCAATTTGAAGCCCTGCCTTCGGAGGGTTTCCACAGCTGCAAATCCGCAGGTTAGGATGTCGACCATAGCTACTCGCCCTCCATGATCCTCAATGAATTGGGCTCTTCGAAGCATCTCCTTCGTTTCTGCGGTTACATTGGCAAGATAGACTTTCTTTTCCCCTGTCTCTGATTCTGCCCGATCACGTTTTTCCAAAGTTTCTATGATTCTTTTTTCAAAGGGGTTGAATCGTTGGCTTGATAGATTTTCATCATCTTTAACAACATCACAGCCGCCAAGCCATGCAGCATAGGCAACTTTTGCATGGTCCTTGGTTCGTAATCCAAGTTTTGGCTTAATGATGGTGCCAACAAGAGGACGTTTTGGAACCTTTACCGTCCTTCGAACACCTGGAATGCCAAAGTATGGACCTGGAAAATGCTTGATGAGTTCAGTAGGTAGATGTATGTCTAGGAGTCGAAGAAATCGGATATCACCCAAACCGAAGATATTTCCTGCAATTGAACTCAGCAGGTTTGGCAGGTTGCCAAGTTCAAAGAGTCCAATTGGATAGGCTATGCGAATGATATTACCATTAATGGAGAATACTTTGGCTGCTAGACTCTTCATATACGGTTTTTCTGTGGTGAGCTCAGTCCAAGTCCCAATCGAGCTCTCAGCTGCAACTCCTCCTGCTAGCCACACCATACTTCGATTGGGATCACGTCCTTCAACTCTAAAAGTGCATATTACATCTGATTCTTCAGGGACATATTTGGGATTGTAGAAATCCTCGTATTTCATTGAAAATATCACAACCAACAGTGAATAGTACTCTAATAAATTTAATTCTGTTTTTGTGATAAGCTTTATCCAATTACATCTATCGGAAAATCTAGTCTATAATGAAGAGGCTATGGCAGTCAGAAAGATACCTGCCATGCACAAAATTACTCCAATTATTGTTCTCCAGCTTATACGTTCATGAATTTGTCGCCACGCAATTACTGTAGCGAAGAGGGGCGTCAAAGAAGAAAGAATAGTCGCAGGAGTTGTCCCTGCAATCTGAAGCGCAACTGCAAATGCAATATACCCAACACCCAGTGCAATAATCCCGCCTGAACCCAAGAGCAGCCACGTTTTACGATTCACTTTGAATTCCTGTCGTCCAACTTGACGACCCATCACCAAGGGTGTTAGCACAAGTAAACCAATTGCAAGACGAAGTACAGCTACAAGAATCATGTCTGTTGTTTTCAGAACCTCTGAAAGAAGCACAATGCTAACTGACCAAGAGATTGCAGTAGCTAAAGCAGCTACAGCCCCAACCCAAAGACGCAAATGTGATTTAGCCACGGTGGCAACAGTTGAGGGATCAATCTGACTACCTAGCAAGATTATTCCTATGCATATGCCAGTGGCTGCTGGTAAGAGAAGAGGATTCAATGGTTCACTCAGAAAAACTACTTGAATAATTAAAACGAAAAGTGGGTAGGTGGCGGTGATTGGAGTAGCACGACTAACACCAATGTGCTGCAGAGCTAGTAAATACAACCAGTCGCCAATAACGAAGGCAAATAAGCTGCTCGTGACAATAAGCACCAAGTCAATTACTGTTAAGCTGTAGGAATAGGGATAGATATTCAACAACAGCCCTACCAAGGCTAGAACACCCAGGACTGGAATCATCCTCAGAAGATTTGCAGTGAGAGGAGATATTGTTTCAGAGCCTTTTCTGTAGAGACCTGCACTGACAGCCCAACAAAAAGCAGCAATTATGGCTGCACCTAAACCCAGAATTAGCATCTATATTCTTGCTTTTAGCGATTGATACTCCCTTTTTAGTTTCCCATCAAGCCACATCTTTTAAGATAGAAAATTACAGTCACTTACCGGTGAATCCCATTTTGAGTACATTTACTAGTTATATTGACCTTAAGACTAAGGGTGAACCAGAAATCATCAATATCACACAATATGTAGATGAACAAGTGAAATCCAGCGGCGTCAGAACAGGTCTTGTCTGTGTTTTTATCAATGGTTCAACAGGTGCAGTCACCACAATTGAATTTGAACCAGGACTTCTAAATGATTTACCCAAGGCAATGGAACGATTCGCACCACATAATGCCGCGTATGAACATCATCTCCGATGGCAAGATGGCAACGGACATAGTCACGTTCGAGCAGCAATTATTGGACCAAGTCTTACAATTCCAATAATCGAAGGGCAAATGCCACTTGGAACATGGCAGCAAATTGTTTTTCTAGAACTTGATGTCCGTCCCCGAAATAGACAGCTTATCGTTCAAGTTGTTGGTGAATAATGCTAAGCTCTTAATTTCTACTTCTGACCCTTGCCTAGGTAAATACGCTGCGGATCTAGCCCACGGAGTTTCTCAAGTTCTAATTCAGTCGGTTCAGGCGTAGTAGGAACTCTTTTTGGAACAATAAGGTCGAACATGACATTTTCTTTTACCCAATCTACTGTTACACCTGGATGTACTGATTTGAGTTGAATCCGTTTTGTTTTCTTATCGAAGTCCATCTGACACTTATCAGTAACTACAAGAGCAGGTCCTCCACCAATTAGCCCGAGTTTTTCCCTGCTACCTGGTCCAGATAGGTGACCGGGGCTTGTAACATAATCCAGCTTCTTAACGAATTTACGAGTGTCGTGAGTGAACATTAGGATAATTCGACCAGCGGAGCTGGCAATGTCATTTCCGCCACCGCTACCTGGCAATCGCACTTTCGGTGCTTCGAATTCGCCAATATAGGAGGTATTGATGTTACCGTATTCATCAATTTGAGCAGCACCTAAGAATCCAACATCCACACGACCTCCCATCATTAGGTATCCAAGGGTTTCGATTAGACCGATAGATGCTGCCGCCCTGTAGCATAATCTAGAATCAGCCACAGACAGAGCTAGATCCTTGTTTTGGCAGTCAACATTGCCGCCTTCATAGATGATAATAGCATTTGGTGCATGTGTGACCTTAGCCAGCATAGCGCCTAGGACTGGAAGGCCTGTTCCAGCAAAAACTCGTTCACCATCATGAACAGCGTGAGCCCCACAAACTGCCATCATTTCTGTCGAAGTGTATTTACTCATTGTCCATCATCAACCTCAATTTGAATTCTAATAGCCATATTTCCTGTTTGCACGAAGTTCCTTCAAGCGTTTGTCACCAATCTTCTTCAGCAAACCATCATGGCCACCGACATCAAGGATCCATTCCTGAAGATACTCTTGCCAACCTTCCTCAGTCTGACATTTTTCCATATACATCTGTAGATGAGGGAGATCATAATCATAAACTCCGTATACTTGCATGGGCCAACTTCCGAAAGGCAGTTCTACAACATAATCACCGTAGAGTCCAGGGATATTTGTAAGATCGGCATTTGTTCGGATTTCATCATTTGTTATGATTTTCTCAGCAAACACGATGGTTGTTTTGGCACACCGTGCAATTTCGTTGTCTTCACCTTTGATACCATAGACTCGTGTGTTTCCCTCAGCGTCCACTTCCTGTGCGCAGATGACCCCAAAATCAGCTTGTATTGATGGAAGCAGCGTAATTGGCTGACCAGTGAAAGGGCAGTTGATTACTTTCACTTTGTCCTTTCGAAGTCTGAACTTGGTCATCATATCTGTGCCAATCATATGACGGATTGGCATGAAAGGAACATTCAAAGCACCACCGAGAAAACGCAGAGCCATGGCAAGATTGGAATAGTCTTCAAAATTGACTTTACCTGCTTTACTTTGGCGCCTAAGGTTGGGAGCAAGCCCCAGTGCTTCAATGGCAAAAAAAGCCACCTCAAATTCTAGGCAGACTTCAGCACCGACTAGTATGTCCAGATCATGTTCACTTCCGCAGGTGTAGATTCTGAGATTTTTCTTGTGCTGTCGGATTAGTTCCATTGCAAAAGCTTCAGGTGGACGTTGGTAGCCAAAGCCGCCCCAAGCTATGTGAGAGCCATTGGGAATTTTCTTGGTTATCTCTTCAAGTGTAATTCGTTTATCTTCAACGGCAGGTTCTGTCATGAATGGCACCTCTTTGAACAAATGCTAATTACCAAATTGGCATTGTAGGTTTGTAAAAAGGCTTACTTCCTTATGTGGTTTACGTAGCTTGAAGAATATCCTTCACCGTGAAAATACCAAGAATATTGGTTTTTCCAGGAGAAAGAACTGACCCGCTAACAACGACAATTCGGTCAGACTTTGCAACAACCTTTTCCTCAATGACTCGTTTCACTGCAGCGATAAGCATCTGGTCTGTGTTAGCAATTTCATCCATTAGTAGGCATTCGACTCCCCATAATAGTTTCAATTGCCGGAGTACCCGCAGATTGGGGGTAATGGAAACAATGCGGGCAGGAGGTCGATATTTTGAAATCATCCGTGATGTGTATCCTGCTTGAGTGATGATGAGAACAGTTTTGATGCTAAGATTATTTACGATTGTGACAACTGCACGTCCTAATTGCTCAGCGACGAGATATTGTCCAGAATCATAATAACTGCTCTTTTGTGGAGGCGTAGAAGTTTCTGCATAGTGAGAAATGCTGGACATAACTCGTACTGCCTGAACCGGATATTTGCCAACAGCTGTCTCTGCAGAAAGCATCACTGCATCAGCACCATCTAAAATTGCATTGGCTACATCACTTGTTTCAGCACGAGTGGGTCGGCGATTTTCCACCATTGACTCCAACATTTGTGTTGCCACAATCACAGGTTTTCCTTGACGGTTACACTTTCTGATAATTTCCTTCTGGAGGATAGGAACCTGTTCTGGTGGTATCTCAACACCCAAATCACCCCTTGCAACCATTACTCCATAACTTGCATCTAAAATTTCATCAAAATTTTTCAACGCCAACTGCTGCTCAATTTTAGCAATAATTGAAATTTCATTTCTATTCTTTCCAAGAAGATTTTTGACCTTCTCCACTTCGTTTGCATGCTTTACAGCTGATAACGCTAAAAAATCTGGTTTCAACTTATTGACGAATTTAATGTGTTCAACGTCTTGCTTGGTTGGAATTTCCATACCCAAATCGATACCAGGTACATTTACGCCCTTATGACTTGACAGTGAACCTCCCGTATAGACCGTACAGTGAATATTATTATCTTCAACTGATTTTACACGAAGTTCAATAAGACCATCATTTATGAAAATCCGCTGTTTTTGTGTAACGAGGGCAGGCAAGGTCTTCAAAGAGACAGATACGCGTTCAGCAGTTCCCATGATGTCTTCAGTAGTAAGTGTGATGTTGTCTCCGTCTTGGAGATCTACAGGATTAGCCAATTCTCCAATACGAACACGAGGTCCCTCCAAATCCATTAGTATTGGTGTATTTGGGAGTAATTCTCGAATTCTATTAAATCGGGTCTCATGCAATGCCAGTGTTCCATGAGAAAGATTAAGACGAACAACATCCATGCCCGATTCTGCCATTAGAAGAAGCACTTCTTCGCTATCACAAGCGGGACCAATTGTTGATACAATTTTAGAGCGCGTCGATATTACCATATGAATACTCTTCCCCATTATATTATCAATAATTTGTCACTTTAATTTTAGGTTTTTAACGAAGGAATTATCTTCTCTGCAAGGATTCGAGAGACATCCCAATATGTGAATGGTGCATTTCGCTGGCTTACTCCGTTAATAATTTCGAAGCAAAAATGATTAACCCCAGATTGAATGAAGTTGTCCAGCTTCTGAGCTATTTCTTCGGGAGTTCCCGTTAAAGAAATCTCCTTGATAACTTTCTCTGGAATGTCTGCAACAATAGGTAAGAGTTGTCCGATGTTTAGTCGTGATACATCAGCAGAATCATATGTTAGAAGGCTCAACCGTTCAGAATCAATACCTTGGTTTCTATATATCTCATAATAGCTGTCTTTCCAATATCCTAGAAGGCGCAAGAGCTGGGGTTGAAATACTAGTTGTCCACGAAGCCCTCCTAAA
>JABXGU010000836.1 GCA_016550415.1 archaeon
AACTTTGGTGCGGATGAATCGGAATTGACAAAGGGAATACCTTTGGATTCCGCTGCGAGACTTGCCGTTTCTGTTACAGCACTTTGGTAACATCCTGTAAGTATTACCACCTTCTCGTTTGCAATAAGATATTCTGCTGCAGATCTGCCCTCCTCCGGTGTTCCTCTACTATCCCCCCAAACCAATTCAATCTTTGCACCTCCTAGATTTGGAAGTCCTTCAGAAGCAGCCAGTGGAAGATTAAGAGATGGGTACTTGTTATTAATTATGTCAGTAGCCAACTCTAAAGCTCTCTTGTTTGCAGCACCGTACGCGGCAAGATCCCCCGTCAATGGCCATATACATCCAATTTTAATAGTCCCTTCTGATTCACTTGCCATCGCCGTAGGAAGTCCATAATCTCCAATGAATTGGACGGTAGTTGTCAGTGTTAAGATAGTTACGAACCCTAATACAAACTTTTTCAAAATTGAGGTATTTTGCCGAATCATACTTGTGTCCTCCTTTCTTTAGAATTTTGGCTTTACCAGCTGCTGAACCTAGAGTCTACTGTTTTACGATTGAAAATAGAGACCCTAGTCTATCATCCATATTTTTCATATCTATATTCAGTAAGTCAAGTGCCATCCACAGACTAGCTTGATTGCTGCTAGTAACTGGTTTTCTAAGATCTCTTTCAAGAGGTCGGATGATTTCAAAGGTTCTAAAATCAGTACAACTTATGAATATTGTATCAGCCTCCTTCGAATTGACTTCTTTAGCCATTCTATAGGCCTTGTGAGGTGGCAGTCTGCCGATATCTGTTGGGTTAAGGATCCCTAAACCTTGCATATTAATAACCCTAAAACCGTAATCTTCTAAAAACTGTTTTTCCCTGGTATTTGTTTCATCACGATATGGAGTTGCCATAGCCAGCTTCTTTCCCTTTAGTGCACTTAAAGCTTCTACAACTGCTTTAGAAGTCGTGAAGCAGTGTGTATTTGAGACCTCATGAATTCTTTGTGTTAAATCCTCCTCGAACTTGGGGCCTTCCAAGAAACTGCCACTCGTGCATCCGTATATTATGATGTCTACGTCGCAACTTAGAAGCTCTTCAGCAGCTCTTTCCGCATGATCTGACATCTTTACCAGGGTTTCAAAGCTTGTGTCTTTCACAAGTCCAAGTCTTGCAGTGTGTATCGAAACACCTTCAGGAACTGCCCTAGAGAATTCCTGCTCCATGACTGTATTGTTTGAAGGGAGAATCAAACCTATTCTTCCTCGCCACCCAAACATCTCACACCTCCTAATCGCCGCAAATGGCGTATGTGCGTAGAAAATAAAGAACCCTTACGACCGAACCAATCCGTAAATCCATTTTATGTAGCTAAAGCTGGTAGAGAATAAAGGTACTTGCAAGATCTCGAAGGAATCTATTTTGCCAATAATTGGCCGAAACCGGCAATAGGCGCTTTAATTCCAACTCCTCTCAATGCTGCCCAGAGGCTCGCCTGGTTGCTTGTGACCACTGGAACTGCAAAATCTTTTTCGAGAATATCAATAATTTCAATCGTTCTTAAGTTGGTACAACTAATCAACAGTGCATCA
>JABXGU010000092.1 GCA_016550415.1 archaeon
AACACCAATTAAGAACCCATGTGTCCGTAACCCTGTAGATATCCCAATAATTTCTACTATTTGAGCACTTACAAGAAAAACAATGGACTTGATAATAACCCCAATTAGCAGAGAACCAAAGAGTGCCTGAAAACGCCTATCGAATAGAAAACTTTACAACAAATAGAAAAATAGTTTAGAGGAAGTAGAATCTTTTTTCCTTAAATGATTTCTAGATTTGCTGTTTGACAGGGTCAATTCCCTACCTTTTCTCAATAGATTAACAAGTGCAATTTTTATTCTTATTAGTTTATGATTCGAGTCCAATTGAAGCTACTAGATTAGATGCAATTCACATTAGCTATAAATAAAACATCAAAGGCACTTATTCGGTAAGAACCGATTCGATATGAATTGAGGAAGACCCAAAATGGCAAATATGTTTTCAGGTTTGAAAAAGAGAATAGGCGGCACTTGTGCCGTTTGCATCTTATGGTTTATCTTTCTAATCCTCTATCTATGGTTTATTGCAGACGAATACATCATTGGCCCATACAAGAATTGGGCGATATTTCTCTTATCACTAGCCATCATAATGGCAATTATTGGTGGCATCTGGGCAACAATGGATTTCAGTTTTGGTCCAAAAAGGAAAGAATTCACCGAAGAAGAATAGACTTCTTCTAAATTTAAAATACTTAGACTAAATGGAGACACTACATAAGAGTAAATCAACACACCGTACAGACACC
Organism: archaeon; assembly: GCA_016550415.1. Next base: position 732 of record JABXGU010000092.1, read on the forward strand.
AGAAAAATTAGATACAACCGAGTAATCAAAGTCCTTCGAATATGTGTTGCATTCTACGTTGGTATGATTGGAAGGCTGTTCGCCCCTTTTTTGTGAGATGAAGCATCGTATGAGGCTTCTTGTCAATGAATTTCTTTTCAACTTTGAGATAACCAGCATCTTCTAGCTTACTAATGTGAGAAGACAAATTACCCCAAGTTAGACCAGTCTGTTGTTTCAGAAAGAGAAAGTCAGCGCTCTCAAGAACATAAAGGTAAGCCATAATGGAAAGTCGAGCTGGCTCATGTATAACTCTATCAACACCTATGATCGATTGCAAGTCATCGTCGCTAGGCTTCTGATCCGGCATCGACAACCTCGCTCTCCTTGGATACGGGATATCTCCGGACGAAACGAAACAGAAGAATCAGCCCAGAGACCACTACCAAAATACCAACTGCAAGCAGCGGCATGGAAAATATGATGTTTAAAAAGTAGCTCCCAAGAAACAAACCCAATGTAAAAACTCCATAAACATAGAATCTTTGAATATCTGACATATAGGCGATGATGCTGAATATTCCTGCCCCAACAAAACCAATGATAACCATATGATTCAGAACAATGATTGTTGCTACCAAAGGAATCATCCATGCAAGCAAAGAGACGCATACACTGATGATTTGAATTAGAACCAAAGTCCACATAAGAGTAGTAAGCTTGCTTTTCCGCCCAGAGGAGAATTCTACAAGCCCAATTCTCGGAACCGTAATAGCTCTTTTTGCAGCAATATAAAGAAGAAGCCATACGAACACAGATCCTGCCAGAATAATTACCATTTCAGTTAGAACGAGTAAACCAAACATTACAACTGCGAAACCAAGGAAGAGATCCACCAAACCATCTTCATGATAGGATATGTAGGCCTTGCGCTCGAGTTGCTTTAAGTCAATTCTACCGGTCATCTGAAATTACCTGAAGAATCATAGTAAACAACCAAATATAAACTTTGCCATACAAAGTTCTTTGCCACATTCAATGACTTAATTCAGCAATGAGATCTAACCACTAGACAACGCTAGATCGCCATCATAACCACATCAAGCTTCTTTCACCGTTATTCAGCCACTAGCGCGTTCAAAAATATAGAATAATGTGCGCCATAGCTGGATAGTAGTCATGAGGTTAATTGACAGATGTCTATTGCTCAGAAGATAAGGGCTACGCTGCTGGCAATCAGCGGATATGTGATTCCGCTTGTACAACAGATTCCACCGCTAGGCATCTATGTCGGTTTAATGACCCTTCCATTGGTTCTGTACCTACTCGCCCTTTTCTCGCAGCTTCCTCTTAGTTTCAGTGATGCCCTTTTAGCCTTCATCGAAAGGACTATCCAGTCACCTGGCGCAATGTTGACTAATGCTTTGATCTTTGTCGGTCTAGCACTGGTGCTTTATTCTGTCATCTACTTACTGTGGCACAAGAAGGAAGGGCTGGTAACGACTGGACCTTACCGCTTCATTCGGCATCCTCAATATACTGGTTTCCTATTGTTTACCCTGGGTCTAACTGCTTGGAGTTACTGGCTTCTCTCTGTGACCTGGGGCATTGGTTGGCTAACCCCTGAAGGTACAATTATGCTCTGGTATGCAGAATTGTGTGCATATGTTGTTCTAGCCCTCATCGAAGATTTATACCTATCAAAACGGTTTGGTGAAAGTCATACTGATTACAAAAGCAAGACTTCGCTTTTCATTCCCTTCGGAAAAGCACGCCAACTTGACATTCCTCTCTCGATTATAACCCTGAGCCTGATTCTGTTTGGCTTGATTCACCTTGAACTTCTAATGCTGTGACTTAATGTGCTGCAGGAGTTATCGATAGCCTGCTAAAGTTCCCATTACTCAACTCCAATCCCATTCCTGTAACCTTATAAGAATGAACCAATCCAAAACACAAGGAGGAATTAATCATCATATCACTCACAGACATCCTTACAGTTCTTGTTTTTCTTCTCCCAATTTACCTGATTTACATCTATTCACGATTTGGCAAGAAGGGAGTAGAATACTGGCTATATGACCCACAGGTAAAGGGAGCACCAATAGCCTTCATCGTGTTCTTCTCTTTTTTATGGAGCGTTTCCCTAGCCAGAATAATAGTAACTGTCATCTCACCTGGTATCCGAATTGTAATTGGCCCCTACCACCTCCACCACCTCGTCTTCGGTATACCACTCCTCATGCTCGGTGCCTTCATGGGCTTCCTATTCCCCGCAAGGTTCTGGACATGGATCGGCGCTGGCTTCTTCGGACTAGGCCTGGGCCTAGTCGTAGATGAAATCGGCTTAGTCCTCCTCACCGCATCAAGCGGCTACTTCGACCCCATCAACTATGTAATCATCATCCTATTCACAGTTTTACTCCTCACCCTACTACTAATTACCCTGCTAACCGACAAATGGCTAAAGACGCAGCGTAGAATACCGATTTAATAGCTAAAGACGATCACCTGAATCAAATAGGACAGGGTTTGCCTGTTTCAAATACTACAAATATCCAGTTCCTAATTTTATGAATGACAGAAGGAATGCAAATAACTATGATGTGACTCAATGACGCAAGTAATATCCTGGCCCTATTTGTTGTTCTGTTTCATTCTAGGCAATATTAGCCTTACACTCCTAGCTGATGCAGGAACAGTTCCCAAGGAATCAGAGAAATTCTTCTGGCGTCACTGCCGGCACATCCCTATCCTGATATTAGCTAACTTTGGAGTCTACTATGTAATTTTCTTCGCACTCTACAAAGGCGGAACCATCGAACAAATCTTCATTCCACTATCCTTCTTCATCATTCTATCATACACAATAACCAGCGCAGCATGGATTAAACTCACATACAACACAGACACACGAATACTAATTCCAGCGACCACAATCATCTTTGGAATAATAATAGGATTCTATGGATTATTCCTGCTAATCTATTGCCCTGTACCCGATGTAGGTATGGGTTTCTATGCACGATGGCTTTGGGCAACAACCACATACATCACAATCGGATGGAGCCTACCACTCATTGGAGTATCACTAATCATATTTACACAAATCTACAAACATCAATTGGGCTTTTTCAATAAATAACGATTTTAAGGAATTATTGCACTATACCAATTGGGGTACATATGGTAGTTTGCGACGCACATGAAGCGGTCACATCCAAATTATTAGG
>JABXGU010000837.1 GCA_016550415.1 archaeon
AAGAGAAACAGTATACGCTAGAATCTCTAACAGAATTTGATACAGAAATAGAAAGTGAAAAATCCTGGCTCGGGGTGATGTGGTCGGGTGACTATCGAGGAGTTCAAATTGGTTCTCTAGCTGGTGCCACTGAGGAACCAAATGAAGAAACATACACAGTTCCATCAAATGATGATCTCACTATTCCAGCCTTCTTCACAGTCTTCACCAAGGCCGCACGAGAAGGCAATATACTCCCAGGCTATGTTTTCCCAGTGACCTTTGGCATTTACGCAGGAAATCCACTTGAACCAATTGCCACTCAAACAATCTACTTCAAAATTGCCAGTCGCCCCAAATTATTACAGGCTGGTACAGATTGGACTTCTGATGTGGGACACACTTGGGAAGAGACCTTCAGTATCGTCTATGACAAGGGAGCCCATATACCTCGGTATGTACCTCGCTTTGCACCTGAATTCGAATCAAAGGAATATGTCAATCCTGAAAACCTTACTCCAACAATATCAATGGGTTCAGATGCTGTAGAACTAACAAAGTTTCTTAAGAATGTCCCCTCCCGATTTACACTTCGATATCGTGGCAAACGGAGTCAGCACCCAGATCCCAACTTTAAAGTCGAAAATGAAATCACACTCGAAGTGCCAATCCCTGGTCCAGTTGGTGGTGAATATGAATTCCTTAAGATTAGATTCCCCACCCGTAGTATGTCTGCAGAAGAACTAGAAATCCCCCGCCTACGCAATGGGGTTAATTTCCAGGAGCTTTTCTATGGGACAGTCTTCATTGGTGATTCGAAGATTGATGGAGAATATTTCATCTATCGTCTTTGGTGTTGCTTTGAACCGGGAGAGTATGAGCCAGCACCAGGTGCAACATACCGGCAAGGCTGGACTAACCACAGACTGGATATCTTTCTAGACCCCAAAACTTGGGAGCCTCGATTGCTGGTCACCGACTATTACATAAAATACGATGACAATCATGGAGAATGGGTTGAAGCACTTTACAACTTCAAAGCAGCCAGTTCCACTCTCTTTGGTATACGACGTCTTTCAGCGAACTTGTATCGTGAATCAGAACCAAAACGCTTTCATAAGCAATTAGAGCGCGAACTCCTTCGTTCCCTTGCTCCTCTTGGTTTGAATAAAACCGCGCCCCTGAAAGTAACTGGCTTTAAGCTAGCCCAACGATTTGGTTTCATTGATCTTATCCGAATAAGTTGGGCACGGGATAAACTCGATGGACCAGTTGTATGTAAGCCATTACGTGCTCATCTTTTCCGTGACTATTGGAGCAATCGATATGAACATGGTCTTTATCGATCAAACTGGCGCGGTAGTTCTGCAGAGAATAGATATGAAATGCGTTCTTTAGATCGAACAGGAGGAAAATCGAAATATGTCAGAGGTGTCGATGAAATCCTCATCCCCCATGAAGTCGCCATCGCACCTCGTGGAAAAGATCGGTGTGACCTGATTGTCGAACCTCCAAGTGATGATAAGGAACATATTATTATTCGGAATGTTATCAACCCTCGTAAAATTGAACTTTGGACTCGTCCCCATATTAGTTTCAGTCGCCGCTTCAACTTTTTCGCTAAGCACTTTGGAAGGCCGCCGCGTATCCATACCAGCAGCCTTTACCTTTACAGTACTCGCCGAGAATTAAATCCCTATTATAAAGGAGAAACCAGGGGCAAAGACCAGTGGATTCACTTCCCTGAAAACAACTACTGGAACGGAAAACAATGGGTATCAATCCCTGATGAACTACATGAGAGACTCCCTCCAGAAAATCTCTCAACAGGCATAAACAGCTGGCTTGAAGCAGACACTTACTGGGTCTTTAGGGTGGTCTGGCACTGGCGCTTAGAGTTCACCCTACCTTTACCCCATGAAGATTGGGAACGAGCAGACATCTGGGTAAATGCTCGTACTGGCACTATTGAATGGATAACCAGTGATTACCACTGGAGAGAACTATGGTACGAAACAAGCGCTAAAATTCAAGAAATAAACCCAATCATTGATTTCCTCTTCAACTGGAACACACCTGAACCACTTACAGTAAAGGATGGTGCACAAGTACACCAATCAATTGTCCCCTATTTTGGTGAGAGCCAAAAGATTGGTGAGTTTGCTGACCAGCTTCCATGGATGTTTGCTCGATATCGACTAGGATGTGAGCATCTTCATCAACTTCATGCCTCATGGTGGGGTCACCACAAGGTGAAGATAACCTATGGTTTTCTTCTATTTCTGATAGTCTTGTTCCTTCTGTTTGCCACACCTATTGGCTCTCTTCTCTTTCAGTTCTTCTTCTCTTGGATTCCCTAGTTCAAAACGTGAACGTTTAAAGCTGAACTAATACACCTAATGTACCTCTGCATATTGAGGTGAAAGAAATTGAAAGCTGAGGATGTTAAGAACATTGCAGTTCTGGGCGCTGGATTGATGGGACATGGAATTGCCCAAAGCTTTGCCCAAGCAGGCTATCATGTTAAACTTGTCGATATCAAGGAAGAATTTGTTCAAGCTGGTCTCGGAAAAATCCAGTGGAGTCTTGGTAAGCTTCTTGAAAAAGGGCGTATCTCACAGGATACTCACGATGCAACCATCAAACGGCTTATGACTGAAACAGATCGAGCCAAGGGCGTAAAAGATGCTGACCTCGTCGTAGAAGCAATTCCTGAAAAACTTGATTTGAAGCAAAAGGTCTTTGCTGGACTTGAGAAGGAAACATCTGAGCAAACCATTCTTGCTACTAATACAAGCTCCCTTCCGATCACCGAAATCGCTGAAGCAACTCAACGACCTGGAAAGGTTGTAGGTATGCACTTTTTCTCCCCAGTCCAACTAATGAACATAGTTGAAATCATCAAGGGTGAGAAGACAAAGGATGATGTTGCCCAAGTCATCTTTGACCTGACTGAGAAGATTGGAAAAGCACCAGTTATGTGCAATAAAGATGTTCCTGGCTTCATAGCAAATGGTGTGATGATGTTTCCCCTAAACTTTGTAGGGCAACTCGTTGACACTGGCAAATTCACGGTTGAGGAGATTGACTCTGCAACTCATCTTAATATGGGTCTTCGCATGGGCGTGTTTGGCCTACTCGATTTTGTAGGAATCGATACTGCATATAATATACTAAAATTCATGGCTACTCGAATCTCTGGTATGAAGGTAGCCCGATGCATTGAAGAACAAGTAGAACGTGGTGAATTTGGGGTAAAGACCGGAAAGGGCTTCTATGAATATCCAACGAACCGATGGCAAGTACCATCATCATGGTCACAAGAGCTGGCAAGTAAATTTGATGGTCAAATGATTGCAGCTGTGGCAATCAACCGAGCTGCTGAACTAGTGCATGATAAGGTGGCATCACCTGCTGACATTGATAAAACATTGAAAATGGGATTCAATTTGCCACTGGGCATGTTAGAGATTGCTGACTCATTGGGCATTGATGCAGTAGTCTCAACACTGCAGCACATTGCATCTGAATACGACAAATTCTATTCGCCACATCCACTTCTTCTAAAAATGGTTAAGGACGGACATCTTGGACGTAAAACAAAGCAGGGCTTCTTCACCTACTAGGAGTGTTACTAGGAATAATGGATGTAGATGAAGAATACTCTAGTTGATTTGAGTCGCCCTCAGAAACTTCCCTTGGAGCTTATATGAAGATGACATTCTATTGAGGTCCAGGATCTGAACCAGGTTGCGGAGGATACACGATAATCACCGAAGGCTAGCTCCTGAGTTTGGTACTTAAACCCAAAAATCTAGGGTGACGGAGAGCAATTTTACATTGAGGAAAGTCAGTAAAGCAAATGTACCTGCCTAATTGTTCATTTCGTGAACAGATTGACTTTTACGACGCCTTCGAACCGTAATGACGATAAGAGCTCCACTAGTGATGGATGCTAAAGGAATTACTATCAACAACCAATGCACAGTGGGCATGAAATCGTGAGAATCAGGTAAACCGTCACTATCTGTATCTGGATTTGCTGGATTAGTACCCAACATTATTTCTGTATAATCTGGAAGACCGTCACCGTCAGAGTCCTCTGAGTGAGGATTTGTACCCCAAAGAAATTCATCAAAGTTGACCAGTTGATCATTATCAGGATCTTCTTGGCTATCATCTGAAAAAACATCTAGTCCGTATTGGTGTTCCCAGCCATCTGACATCCCATCTCCCTCAGTATCAAAATTCACAGGGTTTGTAAATAGGGTGAACTCCTCGAAATTTGTAAGTCCATCATCATCAGTATCTTCTGTTCCATCAGGAATTGCAGGGTTCAGTCCGAACATGTTTTCCCAATAAGTTGGAAGATTATCGTTATCGGGATCAGAATGGTTGAGAGCAACTGGGAGTACAGGGTCGCCAAAACAGGTTAATCCATAAACCCAATGTGGAGAATCTGGCCACTCAGCTGAAGGATACACCGCAGTTTGTAACCAAGATGTGAGTGATATTCCCAGACCATTACCTTGAGCAAGTTCAGAATAAAATTCTAAGAAATCATACATAGAGCCTGTTTTGCTGGAGGCGATAAGAGCTAGGGGTCCGCTGTCTGCAAAAAGATAAGCTCCAGCAAGGTGGTTTGTATATCGATAGTCTGCCGGAGAACATGCGAAAAGATTGGCGAACAGAACATCTGGTTTCTTATCAAAAATATCCTGTGACTCAACATATGTCCAATGCCCAGCAACTCGAAATGCATGTCTTAGGGGATTGGAATGAGCACCTACCAATACAAACTCATAGCCTTCATCAAGTTCGTCCAGATAGGCAGAAGCTGTTGTCTCAGAAGGATCGTTAACAAGTTTTCCATCTGAGTAGACTTGTGTGGACTGAAAATGCCAAGTTGCTGCGAGACCAGTCCAATCATCATCTACAAAGGTTAACACACGTTGAGGTAGGCGTAGTTGTCCTCGCCTGTAAAGAGAATTTCTGGCAAAGTATTTTTTCAGCAATGATACAGAATCACCAAAGCCAGTGAGCGAAGATGGATATAGCCGCCCAAGAAAGATATCAGGCTCCTTTGCTCCTTCATGCCAGTCAAGGATGCCATCAACATCAAGATCGTAGAAAACCCCATCCAAGTCCATAAAATAGAGGTCGATGGGAAAAATCTCATAGGATCCATCTGAAGGCATCTTGAAAAGAGGAGCTGAAAGGTTACCCACAAGAAGACAACCGACCATTCCTTCAGCATAATATTGTTGGAGAAGCTGACGAATTTCTGACGGTTCTGAAGCAGCACTAATAGTTACAATTTCAACAGTGAATCCTTGGTACCCTACCTCAATTACCCAACAACATAATTCCCTAATAATATCATTATAGAGTGAATCTTCAACAAGAACCAAGAGCTGAAGACCTTCATTGTTCCCATTTACTGGAGCTTTTCTGTGATGATGAAATTCTGGAAGATCTGAAAGCAATTCACTAGCGAAGAAATTATCATGGATACATAGGGGGAAAGCAATAAGAATGGCTAGTACCCCGACGATAAGCTCATTTCGCATTGAATGCCCTCGTGCGAGTCTAGCATGGACTTAGGAAACTCATAAAGCTTCCTTGCATTTTAGAAAAACCATTTCCAAAAGTCATTAATGAAATACGTTATTACTCATCTAAGTATGTGTGTTCTATGGAGCAGCTTTCTATGCTTGCCACCTACAATTGAAATTAAATACAATTACACAATTAACTGCCAAATTACTCGGGAGTTGCTCTTGTGCGGACCAAAGTGCAAATCGGACTTGCCTCATTCCAATTCATGATAAATGGTCGCCGGGCAATTTTCTATACTTTCCTCACTCTTTTCATGGTAGAAAATCTTGGTGCAAACTTCATTGAAGTTGGTCTAGTCATTACTTTGCCAATGTTTATCAATAGCACTATGCAAGCCTTAGTGTGGGGACGTTTGAGTGACCGAATAAAACGACGCCGCCTTCTAATGATAATTGGAGAAACCTCTGCGGGTATAGGATATCTTCTCCTTTGGACATCGATATCCATCTGGAATATCATTTTAGGTTTAACATTAATCGAAGCGATTTGGTCAATGTCAAATACAGGATGGGCTGCTCTTTTTGCTGACTTGACCAAGCCCCAAGAACGATCAACCTTGATGGGACGGATTAATTCCCTGGGTGTTATCGGACGCTTGGTAGGTTTAACTTCAATTGGTATTCTCTATGATTATCCTACACCAAGCGCTGGCTTTCATTTCGCCTTCCCTATTGCCGCCTTAATTATGTTCATCAGTGTAATCACCCTTGTCATTTTAGTCCCAGAAACAAAGATAGATTCAAAAATTCAGGAACCAGTAGCCGCATCCACAGCCAAAATCGCATCAGACAAACTACCCTCAAGTTACAGGATACGTTTCTTCATTTTCCTAGCCTGCTGGGCGATCATCACAATTAGTTGGACTTGCTACAATTCACTGTTCACTGTATTTCTACGGAATAGCCTTAACTTGACATCTATAGAAATTGCCTTAGTAATGAATCTGAACGCAGGAATCGGGCTTATTGCTGCCCCTGTCGCGGGGTATATGGGGGATATTCTGGGTCGTAAGTTTGTCATGTTTGAGGCATTTTTAATCCAAGCTGTCACTACCGTTCTTTACCCATTTGCAGGGAACCTACCCGCTATGTTGCTTGTAGCAACCTTGGGAGGCATCCCTCGCCAAGTCTATTTTACTGTTGGATATGCTTTGGCCGCTGACCTTATTCCTATGCAGTCTCGTGGGCGTCTCTTTGGAGTATATAATGCTGTATGGACTCTCTCCTTCGGTGGTTCACCAACATTTGTTGGCGGTGTCTTTGCTTCATCAAGAGAAGCAAGCTATCTTGCTTCAGGATATTCACCTTCCGCATCGACTATTCTGGCAATCAGTGATTTATTCTTCCTTTCCACTGGCATAATGGTAGTAGGAGCAGCACTCTTCATGATTGGTGTTAAAGAAACAAAGAATGAGAACTTGATGGAAAAAACATCAAACACTTGAAACCAATCTTTACCACTAAATTCTTCACACTATTAACGCTTGACTTCAATTGCTTGAATTTACATTTAGAATCCTTTCACTTGACTAGCAATTATAGAAATACAGTTGACTTATAATGTCCTCTTAATACATTCTCGTAATCCTCACACGCTACACTGGAAGATACCATATGAGTGCTATTCTCCTTTTCTTGTTATCAGTTATTCTCATTACAATGAGTGGTGCTCTAGCACCTGGACCTCTTCTATTTACCAACCTGTCAAATGCGAATCGCTGGGGATGGAAAGGAGGCTTATGGCTTTCTATTGGTCACACTCTAATTGAACTTCCATTAATCCTGCTAATTTCTGTTGGGCTGCATTATTTCATAGACAATATTTTACTCCAAGGTTTGACAGCTGCCATAGGGGGAGGAATATTACTCATCTTTGCAGGCTTACAGATAAACGATTTGCGGCAAACAAAGGAAGAGGACCTACTAGAATCATCTCTTCAAGGTAAATCACCCAGGCACCCTTTGATAGCAGGACTCATATTTTCTGGATTAAACCCATACTTCCTTATTTGGTGGCTCACTGTTGGTGCGAAGCTCATCCTAGATGCGCTACTCATCGCTGCTTTAACTGGTGTTTTTGTCGTGTTCCTATCTCACGTTTGGATGGACTACGCTTGGCTTACAGGTACCGCATGGCTAACCAACAAGGGAACCAATCTAGTAGGGACAAAAGGATACAGAGCACTGATGCTAGTCTTCACGGTTGCCCTTATCTACTACGGACTTGTATTCTGCTGGAGTGCTGTTCTCATCAGTTCAACACTGTAATTAGACCTATGAGGTTGTTGACCTTCGTGGCGATGACTTGTTTTGTTTTACTGGTTTACCAAAACCTCCGCCTCCTGGGGTCTGGATACTTATTACATCGCCACGATGAGTTGTAATTGAGACTTTGCTGGGAAGTGGCTCCCATCTATTATTATGCCATATCCCGTTTGTGCCACGGTAACCTGCCTTGCCTCCCTGTAGTCCCCACGGGGCGAGGTGGCGTCTGTCGCTTTGAATGGAGACCATAGCTTGATCTGTTAGGATTTCAATGTCTCGCTGAATCCCATAGCCTCCCCGATAGCGTCCTAGTCCGCCGCTATTAGGAATTAATTTGTAGCATCTAACTCGCAATGGGTAGGTGGTTTCCAGGGCTTCGATTGGTGTATTTGCTGTGTTAGTCATGTGGCTGTGAATCCCGTCGATGCCATCTGCATTGGGTCGTGCACCAAGTCCTCCTCCAATGGTTTCATAGAATGCGAAGGAACGATGGCTCTTTGGGAATAGACCACCGATCGTTAGGTTATTCATTGTGCCTTGGCTAGCAGCAGGAATCCGGTCAGGTAAAGCTTGGGCAAGAGCACCAAAAAGGACATCGACGATACGTTGAGAAGTTTCTACATTACCTGCAGATACAGCAGCAGGAGGAGCAGGGTTCAATAAGGATCCAAGAGGAGCTTTAACTTTGAGTGGTTCATAACAGCCTGCATTTGCTGGGATGGTAGGATCTGTAACACAGCGTAACACATAGTAACAAGTGGATAGAGTTACTGCATATGTTGCATTCACATTGCCTTGGGTTTGGGGGACTGTATTTGAAAAATCGAATATGACTTTTCTTTTTGAAAGAGTAACTATTACAGATATTTTGACAGGCTCATCTGTTATGCCATCATTGTCTAGGTAATCGGTGAAGGAATAATCTCCAATAGGCATCTTTGAAATTTCTTTGAGCATACGTTTCCGAGAATATGAAAGTAAATCCTGAAGGAAGGTGGTAACTGCCAAAGTTCCGTACTTCATGACTATGGACTGAAAACGGTTGATGCCTGTTGTATTAGCTGCTAGCTGAGCTCGGAGATCACCTTGTCGTTCATCTGGTGTCCGTACATTCGCTAGAAGAAGCCGCCAAAATCCTCTGTTAAGCGTTCCTTCGTCTACCAGTTTTGTAGGTGGGATCCGCAATCCTTCTTGGAATATTTCTGTTGAGTCTCCAGGCATGGAGCCTGGCACCTTGCCACCTATATCAGCATGATGTGCCCTATTTGCCACAAAGCCTGACAAAGTTTTGTTCTTTATGACTGGTGCAATCATAGTGATGTCGGGAAGATGTGTGCCGCCTTCGTAGGGATCGTTTAGGATAACTACATCCTTCTCATTCCATTCGTCTGGAGGTAATTGTTCAAGTGCTGCTTTTACTGATTCTGGCATTGCACCTAGATGAACAGGAATGTGTTCTGCTTGGCTT
>JABXGU010000838.1 GCA_016550415.1 archaeon
CAGAGGGCTTCATAGGCGATTGGTACTACCTCCCACGGGGTTGCCATATCAAGAACAATCGCATTTACGTTCTTTTCTTCAATTCCTGAAAGAATATCTTGATTCTTGATTGTTACCAAATCTTCAACACCAGCTTTCCCCAAGTTCTTTTGAGCTTCAGGTATGAAATCTTCTCGAATTTCATATGAGTAGACATGTCCATTGGGGCGGACATAATAACCAAGGACAGAAGTCAGAGCACCACTTCCTGTACCTGCTTCAACTACTATTGAACCGGGACCAATACCTGTTAGAAGAAGAATTAGACCTGTATCCTTGGGGTAAACAATGTTTGTTTGTCTACCCATTTTCAGGGCAAGATCACGTGGAAGCGGATACAGAGCTGCTATCTGTGTACCAAGGCTTGTCTTAATAAAACTGCCAAACTCCTTGCCGATGATATCATCAAAGTTGAGGATTCCGCGGTGTAGGTGAAATGATTTACCTGCCTCAACGCGAAGTAGCCAATTCTTGCGTGCATCCAAATAGAAAAGGACCAAGTCGCCCTCGCTAATAATTGTCATCGCTGAGCCACCAATTCGTCTAATTGTTATCCTCCTTTTCAGCCTTCTGCCAAACAGAAATCATCAATGCAGGAAAACCCAAATGCTCAAATTTGACGGTACAACCGGTCAAGAATAGAATGAATAACGATTCGATTAGTATTGAAGAAAATCCCTGTGTCCGAGAAGCACTTCAATATGAGAAGATTGGCAATGGCAAGGTGCAGTGTGGTGTTTGCGAACATCACTGCACGATCGTGCCAAGCAAGCGAGGTTACTGTGGGGCAAGAGCCAATATTGATGGAAGGCTCTATGTTCTCACTTATGGAGATATTAGTTCCATCAGTATAAATCCCATCGAAAAGAAACCATTCTACCACTTTCATCCAGGAACTCGGGCTCTAACGATTGGTTCTTGGGGTTGCAATGCGGCTTGTCCTTGGTGTCAAAATTGGGATATTAGTAAACGTCATCCCAATCCTGCCCATTGTGAGTATCTTTCACCTGACCAATTTGTATCAGAAGTTCAAAGCAACGAGTGTCAAGGAACCAGCTTCTCATTCAATGAGCCAACTACTGTCTTTTTTGAATATTCACTGGATGTTATGCCAAAGGCTCATGCTGCGGGTCTTTACAACACCTATGTTTCTAATGGTTATATGACGCAACCTACACTGGAGCAACTTGCAGCCGCTGGATTGGACGCCATTAATATTGACATTAAGGGCTGTAGAGAAAAAGTATTGAAATACTGTCGGCTTGATGTTGAGAAGGTTTGGCGTAACGCAAAATTTGCTCGTAACCTCGGCATTTGGGTGGAAATTACAACACTAGTTATTCCAGGCATGAATGATTCCTCTCGGTGCCTATCCAGTATCGCTCGTCGTATCTGTAATGAACTTAGTTCAGATGTGCCCTGGCATGTGTCAGCCTACTTTCCCCAATACCAGGCGGAAAAATATGGATTAACAAAGACCACTCCCTTATCAACACTAGAACGAGCATATTCAATAGGTCGAAATGCTGGTCTCCACTACGTTTACTTGGGCAATGTTCGTAGCCATCCTTCTGAGAATAGTTACTGCAAAAAATGTGGTGAACTATTAATTCGCAGGCAAGGCTATGACATTACTTTCGTCCATCTTAACGGGAAAAGCAGATGCACTAAATGTAACGAAGAGAATCCTTTCATTATATCAAAAAATAAATGACTGAAAAAAGTGGAAAGAGTTAAGTGGTGGCTTAACCCCATCAGATTTATTCAAAGGAGAATGTGGCATAATGGCATCAACACCAAAAGAGCCAATGGAAGCTTTGAAATGCCAAAGCTGCAACGCTCCCCTAACGGTCTCACCTGATGACGTAGTCATTACTTGTAATTACTGCGGATTCACAGCAACATTAGAAGGTGAGAAGATAGAGAATCACTTCGTTTTGCCCCCCACCTGTAACGCAAATGACATACGCGAAAAGGTGCGGAATTGGGTAGGACGAGGAGGCAAAGCTCAAGTCACAGAAGCTGTGCTACGCTTCGTTCCCTTCTGGGTCGAGTCAATGCACGCTGTGACTGAGTATGAAGGCTATAAACAGCACACCGAAACAGAGTTCTATACTGATTCCCAAGGTCGCCAACGCTCTCGAACTAAAACATACTATGAACCCATAAGGGGTACTTTCGATGAGAGCCCTTCACTGAATATTCTTTGTCGTCGCGGCGCTACCTTCTACAGCCAAGATGAAATGGACAAAGCGCTTCATGTCACAAAAGCTAATGTCAAATCCTTCAATTTCAAGGATGTCACAGCTGTCGAGTCAAATCCTCTTTTTCTAAACAGCGAACTTGACGATAATGGCGCTTACGAGATTGCCCGAACCAATGTTGAACAAGAGCACCGATCCAGAGCAGAGTCGAGGGCAACAAAAATATGGGACTGCCACAGCCGAATCAACAAGACAGGTTCCTACCTATTACATGTCCCTCACTGGCTTGTGCGGTACAAATTTGGCACCGAAACTTACCGAGTAGGAATAGATGGATTCACAAAGAAGGTACTCAAAGGTGAAGTTCCTGTCTCCACAACCTATCGTGGGATCATGTGCGTTGTTAGTATTATCGGACTAATTATTGGAGCAGTAGGAGGACAAATGACTGCTTGGGCACTAGCATCTCAAGACTGGGAATTCCTCGGCTTCGTGGTTATTTTCCTAGGTCTAGTAATCGCAGCAGTAGCTACAAATCAAACCTTCAAAATCAGCGCAGAGAAACGGGAGTAAAAACCAGAAGAATTGGAGAGTGAAAAAAGAAAATGCCAACAAAACATTGTGTTAACTGTGGAGGAGCGATAGACGTTCACCCAGATGATGCTATCATAACATGTGGCTATTGTGGAGTATCATTTGCCCCAGATGGTAAGCAATTCAAAGAACACTTCGCCTTGAAAGTGAACTATTCAGAAAAAGATGCCTTAGACACCCTCAAAGCATACCTTGTGAAGGTGCCTGGAGTTCCAAACGATTTAGCTACACAAATATCTCTTAAGGAAATACGCATGGTTTACTACCCCTTCTGGGTCTACAACGTGCAAGGTCGAGTTGCATATAGAGGAAGGGACCGCAAAGCACACTTCCGTGACGCTGCTGGACATCGGTTTACAAGTCTACATTGGGAATGGGTAGAAGAAGCTGGACACCAAGAACAAACAAGACAAATTCGATTGTATGCAGGACCGCAGGTACGAAAGGAAATTCAAACCTATCCCATAGCTACACGATCACGACGCTACTTTAATCTCGAAG
>JABXGU010000839.1 GCA_016550415.1 archaeon
GATGTAATTGAGATTACAAGTACTGAAGAAAAATTGGAGCCGAGGATGGGATTTGAACCCATGTAAACCAGCTCTGCAGGCTGGCGCGTAACCATTACAGGGTCATTTATTGACCTTTCCGCCACCTCGGCTTTTGACTGTTGACATGCATCATGTTATATTTACAGTTTTTTGCTGTTTCGGTAAGGAGTTAGGTTTAATATAGGTGTGAACGAGATTTCGCTAAGGGATGTAGATTCTTTGAAGGCTATTCTTGTTGTTGGTGACGGAATGGGTGACCGCCCCATCCGTTCAATGGGTAACAAGACCCCCTTGGAAGCGGCTCGAACACCAACCCTAGATAAATTGGCAAGTGAAGGCGCAACTGGGCTAATTAACATACTCGCTCCAGGTATTCCGCCAGGAAGTGATACTGGTCACCTAGCATTGTTTGGTTATGATCCGTGGAGCTGTTATACGGGGCGGGGTTCATTTGAAGCTCTTGGAGCTGGAATCGAACTCCAGCCAAGTGATGTCGCATTCCGGGGCAACTTTGCTTCTGTGCAACGCATTGGTGATAAGACATTCAAAGTGCTTGATAGGCGGGCTGGTCGTAGCGTTCCTGAAGGCGATGACCTTGCAGCCCTAATAAATGGTATTTCAGTTCCTGGTGCTCCGAAGATAAAGGTCATTGTTAAACACACAGTTGAACATCGTTGTGTTCTGGTCTTACGCGGGGCAAGATTATCATCAAAAGTTAGTGATACGGATCCTCATGGTCATGAAGACGCGGTCTTGAAATCGGAACCGCTTCACGACTCAGCTGATGCAAAACGAACCGCTTCTATTGTGAATAAACTAACCAATGAATTCTATCGGATTCTTTCTGCAAGTCCTCTCAATGCCCAACGTAAAAAAGCTGGATTGCCTGAAGCGAATATGGTTTTGCTTCGTGGTGCTGGTACGCTCCCAGAAATTCCCTCAATAGGCGACATTTACGGGATTAACGCTGCTTGTGTTGCTGGTGGTGCTCTCTACAAGGGTGTAGCTCGTAGTGTGGGAATGGATGTACTTGATGTCACTGGTGCAACTGCAAGTTATGATACAGACGAGGTTGAAAAGGCTCAAGCGGCAGCAAAGGCATTGAAAACCCACGACTTTGTATTTATCCACTTGAAGCCAATCGACAGTGCAGCCCACGACAAGGACTGTGCAAAGAAAGCTGCCTTGATTGAAAAACTGGACCACTTACTATCGACCCTCCTCGACATTATTGACACCAGTAAAACGTACATAGCTGTAACTGCTGATCACACCACTACCTGCAGCTCAGGTGTCCACACTGGTGACCCTGTTCCCCTCCTCATCTCTGGACCTGAAGTCTGTCGTGACACTATCGCCAACTTCGGTGAACACGCCTGCGCCGCAGGAGGTCTTGGTCACCTTGAGGGGGTTGATCTTATGCCTTTACTCATGAATTATCTGAATAAGACCCCAATGTTTGGTGCATAACCACTCAACACCATATCCTCTGCCTCTTCTTAAACTCTAGAAAACCTTAAGGCAACCATACAAGCAAAGAGGATGCGGTGAATCAAACTTGCCCAGAAAATCTGATACATCCCTTGTTGGAACAGGTTTTATTCTATGCTTCATCGGTGCACTAGTAGCAGTTCTCGTTGGCATATGGGAGCTAATCGGTGCTATACAGGGTGCTAATCTAGAAGCTTTGGTTGTTGGCATCCTTTATCTGGCTCTAGGGCTTCTATCGCTTCAGTTCAGTGTACAGGTTCGTCGCCACTATAATCCCACAAAGGCTCTTCTCTTAC
>JABXGU010000840.1 GCA_016550415.1 archaeon
TAATATGAGCAAAATCAAAAAGCGCTAACCGAATGCGGTTGACATCCTGGGGTGAACTAGGCTTCTTAATGATGCTCATGCTTTTGTTAAACTCGGTCATATACGCTTTATCTCGGATTAACCGAACCACGTAGGTTTCTCCAATGAAGGCAATATTCCGGCACTTAATGAGATGTTGGTCAAAATACTGGGTCACTGGGTGTTCACGGCTGGAATCCAAGGAAAAGTAGGATCGACCTCGTGGACTCCACGCGACAAACCTTTCCCTCTCCTTATTCCATAAAATCACGGAACGCATTCCATTATACTTAACTTGCACAATTCCACTCTTATCATCAGGAAGCTCAGGGATGACATCTCGTTCCGAGAATCCATATTGGAGCATTTTTGGCTTCATTCTGACCAGAGATTGACTGAAATCACGTTCAGAGGTTCCCTTTTCGTAATGTTCCTGGCCAAAGAACCGCTGACTTAATTTCATTAACAGGTAATAGGTGAGAAGTCAATAAAAAAGATTCAGCCCTACTAAATTCTCGGTCAGATAAACACTTATTGTATACAAAATCCAAAGGAACCATTATGGTGTCCTTTGCTGATGTGAAGGCGGCATATGAACGGATTCGACGCGCAAGTATCCAGACACCCTTGATGACCTCTCTCACAGCAAATAGGTTGACCAATTGTAGTATCTTTTTCAAATGCGAAAACTTTCAACGAATTGGGGCTTTTAAGTTTCGGGGTGCCTACAATGCAATCTCTCAGTTATCTGAGAAAAAAAAGAAGCGTGGGGTAATTACCCATTCTTCAGGAAACCATGGTCAAGCTGTTGCTCAGGCGGCAAAGATGCTAGGTATCAATGCTACGATTGTCATGCCAAAAAATTCGTCACCAGTAAAAATCGCTGCAACAAAAGGGTATGGTGCAACAGTTGAATTTTGTGAGTCGACACTTGCATCCCGGGAAGAAATGACAAATGCATTGATTAAGAAACACAAATTCGTGCTCATTCACCCGTATGATAATCCCCAAGTCATTGCAGGACAAGGCACCGCGGCCTTTGAGCTAATTAGCGAAGTCGGAGCCGTGGATGCTATGTTTGCTCCGGTAGGTGGAGGGGGTCTTGTAAGTGGAACTGCCATTGCTACTAAGGGCTTGTGCCCTTCCGCTAAGGTGTACGCCGTGGAACCCGAACAAGCTGATGATGCGTATCGATCCTTCACCACGGGTCAGTTGGTTCCTAGTGTGAATCCTAATACGATTGCAGACGGACTCCGGACCTCTTTAAGTGAGTTGACCTTCTCCCTTATTCGAAAAAACGTCGACGACATCATTAGGGTTTCTGAAGGCGAAATCATTGACGCGATGCAATTCCTTTGGGAACGCATGAAACTTGTCGTCGAACCATCAGGCGCCGTTTCTTTAGCTGGCCTCTTTAAACGCAAAGACCAGCTAGATAATCTACGAATAGGTGTTATCCTCAGTGGGGGTAATGTGGACCTATCAAAGTATTTTGATCAACTCAAATCTGCTGTATCGTTATAATGACTAGTCAAGACCGAAAGTTTAAGACGCGACTATGAACGAGTAAAGGTGACCGTTGAGAATCATGTCACCAACAATGACTGCACTCGAAGTCTTACGTCTCAAAGTAGCCATGATCACACGTGGAGTCCATCTTACAAACGACAAAGCCCGCACACGAACTGGCGGAGCAGGGCCCACTTTAGGACAATACTTTCTCATCAACAGTAGTGTGGTCAACGCCCCAGTTCGATCTGCTGAAAATGCACTGCAGTTCCACGCACTAGCTCTTGAAAAGATCTCTGAAAATAAATATCAGATTCCCAATTTCGAAGGAAAAACAATTACAATAGACGCCGTTGAAAAACCCCAGTTTTACCAAATGCAGCTTGCGGATGGGACGCCCATGAGTCATATCGCACTGGTGCATGGAGTGGACTGCCTCGCAACGACGATTATCCAACATTGTGCTTATTTTGATTCGGGGCTTGAATGCCGATACTGTAGTATCCCAGTCAGCCTTCAACAAGGAAAAACCATCCTCCAGAAATCCCCCGAGCAGTTCCTTGAAGTTCTCGCTCAAGCCCAAAAGGAGCACTGTGCAAACCACCTCACACTAACTATTGGCAGCCCTGACCGACCGGACCGCGGCATACACGAATATGTCCACTTTGTCTCCACGATTCGACAACAAAGTGATGTTCCCATCCATGTCCAACTCGAACCACCAAAATCTCTCCGAGATCTTGTGAAACTCAAAGATGCCGGAGTCAGCACCGTGGGGATACACCTGGAAACCTTCAGTGAGGAACTACGCAAGAAGTATTGTCCCGGCAAATTTCAACACGCCAACTACTCCGATTACCTTGATGCCTGGCGAAAAGCAGTGGACCTTTTTGGCCGTGGACAAGTCAGTACCTTCATCCTCTTAGGTTTAGGTGAAACTCCAGACCAACTGCATCAAGGATTCGAAACCGCCATCAAGATCGGTGTAATTCCAGTCCCCGTTCCTTACCGGCCGAACCCAGGTTCACACATGGAAGGCCAAATCCCCAGTTATGTCGAGAACCTCGACCAAATTGTTGATGTATATCTGGGCTGTGCTACTCTCCTCTTCGAATTTGACTTGGATCCAACCTTGCATCGAGCCGGATGTATTCGCTGCACGGGATGTACAGCCCTCACCGAAGCCTATCGGGTCATTAAGGAAAAGCATCAAAGCAAGCATTGAAAAATCTCAAAGCCGAATGTTCTCAAAATGTCTCTGTCACCATCAACTCGTGATTTCCCTGAAGAGGATACCGACATCCGCATTATTAAATTCACCCAAGAAGATGCTCCTGAGCTTTCCCAGTTGATGGACCTTGTCTGGTCCCAAGCAACACACATTCCGCAGGAATGGCGGCGAAAACGGATTCTCAGCCAGGAAGGCATCGTAGCTGAAATGGCGCAAGGGTTTCATTACTTCGGCGCTCGCTTGGAAGGACAAATAGCTGGATTTTACAAAACGCTTCTCAAACCTGAAGGGTTGATTGGAGAACACCAAACAGTTCATCCAGATTTTCGGCATCGGGGACTTGTTCGGGCAATGTATCGCCAATTCATTGTCTATGCAAAAGAACTCGATGCCCCTGCAAATCTGTGCAATATTCTCTTTGACCATGAAACCATGAGGACGCTCGTTGAAAGCTTTGGCTTCCAACCTGAAGGCGACCCCTATGAACAAGCCCCCGGAATGCTTGTTCAACTGTACAAACGTCCTCGCTAGGGCACCACCTCCCCCCAATGGACCATCCCCGTCCTCCCCCAAACCCCCTGTTATATTACGTGTTTCCACGACCAAAGGCGCCTGAACCGAAAAGGCCCAAAGCGTACCAATCCATAGATAACTTCCGCAGAAAAGGAAATTACGATGACGGAAATTCCGATCAGAAAGAAAATCATATTCAACTCCGGATAATCCGCGAAGTACAGAGAGGCGCAAAAAAGTCTGCCAATCCCATAATATCGACAAAAGACTTCAATAAAGAAGGTAGCAGATAGAACAAACGAGCAGAGGAAACCCGCCCGTATTCCTGCGGACAAAATTGGTTGTTTTACTCCATCGGAGAAATGTGTTGCCTCTGCCGACAAGGAGTCATCAGAATTATCTTGAATTCTTTTCGAGAGTTTCCAACCAAGAATCATAGACCAAGCGATTAGAAAAACAGGAATGGCGAAATATCTCGGGTTGAGAGGATTAAATTCATCCCAGGGGAGTTCGAGTCGGTTCCCGAAAATGATTGATCCAAAAATAATGGGGCACGTTATAGTTATCAAATATAAAAGAAATAAGCCAGAGGCTACCCAGAACAGGATACCAAATAACAAACGAGCACTCACTAAACCTATACGACTCTCAGTGCGATAGAAAAAATACCATCTCTTCCAATATTGCCAAAAGACTCGTATCCATAAAGCAATTGCAAAAGCTGGGATGATTAGTATTATGGATGGAAGCATAGAGTGAATAAGAAACTCAGAATAAGGTTGACCGGTTCGAAACGAAAACCCGAAATCTCCTTGGAACATATGCATAAGGTAAAATACAAATCGCCCAATTTCAGTGACCACGGTTTCCGTTCTTCCGTATTTCCAAAAATGAATCCATGAATAATGGGCAAAATCCCACGGATTAACTTCTCCTATACTCCACAGGCCCCACAGGGGATCAATCGGATCTATGCAAATAAGCGATGGCCAAGGGGGAATTGATGAGAAGATAGCAAAGCATAGCAAAGAAAAACCAAAGAGCATGACCACTCCTCTAGCTAACCGCCCAAGAAGAAATCGGTACAGGCCCATGTTTCTTCACCATTTGTGAGGACTCCAATTTGGTGAAAAATGGTGAAGGGCGGTTCACAGCCGCCCTTCGGTGTTGGTTCGCATTGGAGGTTTCTTCCCTAGTCGTAGCGGACGCGTGGATCAAGGAAGCCGTAGAGCATATCTGCGATGAAGTTCGCAATGATAACTGTGAGCGCCATGATGTAGAAGATGGCTTGGAGGACAGGGTAGTTGTGTCCCATGACTGATTCGAAGATGAGTCGACCTAGCCCGTACCAGTTAAATACGGTCTCGGTGAGTGTTGCTCCTGTGATGAGGAAGCCGAAGGTCAACGCAATCATCGTGACGAGGGGTAAGATAGCGTTCCGCAAGGCATGCTTGTAGAGAACTGTGCGTTCATCAACTCCTTTGGCACGAGCAGTGACAATGTAGTCTTCAGTCAGGACATCAATGAGGCTGTTACGCATCACCAGCATGTACCCACCATATGACACTAAGGCGAGCGTGAATGCAGGCAGAACAAGGTGCCAGGCTACATCCATAGCATACGCTAGGGGATCAGTGGGTGCTGGCACGGATATAGTACCACCCATTGGAAAGATGGGAAGAAAGAAGCCAAACGTCATGATAAGCATCATTCCGAGCCAGAAGGTGGGGACCGAGTATAGAGTTAAGGCGCTGACGACCATTCCAATGTCAGCACCGCCTCCACGTTTTGAAGCCGCTAAGATGCCTGTAACAACACCAATGATTATTGTGATAATCGCTGCTGTACCCATCAATAAGATGGTGTTAGGAAGCCGGGCGGCAATCATATCGATGACCGGACGAAATCCTTGACTAAAAGAAATGCCGAAATTAAACGTGAACATGTTCTGTAAATACAAAACGAACTGGATTGGCAAGGGTAAATCCAATCCCCACATTGCCCGAAGCGCCGCAGCCAAATCGGGGCGGTTGGCTACAATCTGGCCACTCAGGATAATCGATACTGGATCCCCTGGCATCATACGGAATACAAAGAAGTTGAAAGTAATCGCTCCCAAAACTAGAATAACGCTGTTGATGAGCCGTCGCACTACAAATTCGCGGAGTCCCATTTTCTTCACCAGATTGTGACATTGTTTAATGTCTGATGTAGGTCCATCTAACTACCATAGACTAGTGCTCACACAGCACATTATCCTACACATTAGAACATGGCTAGACGGTGTGTTCTATGATTTAGAACGGCTCATGATAAAATGGGTTCCTTGCTAACTAGGGGCATGTAGATTTATTCAAACAAAACTAGTAAAAACGAAAACCCTTATATACTTCTTTATGTAAACAATTAACAGAGTTAAGATGTTATCGAACACTGAAGCACTCGAACATAGCACCCGGAGGAAAATCATGCACAAGCTTTCCAAAGACAAGGCCTTCCTCCGCGAAATCGCCAAAGACTTGAACATCCCCACCTCAACTGCCGCTTACCATCTCAAACGACTTACCCAAATCGGCCTCATCAACGAACGACGAGGCGTCTACCACGTTTGGTTTGATCTAACGGACAAGGGCCGACAGCTGCTTGATAGCGAAGCAGCTTAACCTGAACAGGAAAGCAAAACGTGATTTTCCGCCCGCCCCTTTTTCTCTGTTTCATTTTCTTAAATAGATAAATACTAGATTAAGTCAACTGAAATGTAATCTCTTAGATTGTGGGAGGGTGTATTCTTATGTCTGAAAAAGTTTCTTTTCGGTCTAAAGATATTCTATCAGGAAAGGTTAATCCTGATGGAATACAATCACGATACGTCGCTATTTGGACATATGAGGGTATTAGCAATAAACTCTATAGTGCTATTGAGGCGGCGAATCTGATGGCAAAGTTTGGCTGGAGGGTTGTCGGAGTAGGTAATTCGTACCTACTTTTAGAGAGAGAAGCATAATTGGTCGGATATGCCTCAATTTTGTCTGTGCATGAAAACTCCGAATAATTATTTCATTTTGTTAGTTTTTTGCATCTTGCCGAGAGGTTTTTTGCAGTTGGAGTAAGGCTATTTTTGCTTCATGAGCCACGATTTCGTCTGAATCAGTCTCGGCTACTTCTTTTAGAAGGGGGAAGGCTCGCTGATCACCTAGGAAGCTTAATCCGACGACAGCTCCAGTTCGAACGGTGGAGTGTTGTGCTTTCAATTCTCTCTCTAAAAGATCA
>JABXGU010000841.1 GCA_016550415.1 archaeon
AGGAGTCCAATGAGGAAACCCATGCCTGCAAAGGTGAAGAGGTAAAAGAATAAATCGAATACTGAGGTGGGAGAAGCAGGGTTAATGAAATAGGTGTATTTAGTACCGAGAAAAAAGAAGTGCACCCAATCAATTCCAAGGAAGGCCAAACACATCAACCCACTGATGAAGAGTGTGTGTTTCCAAACCACTTTTGGTCTGATATCTTGTGCCATTATTTTTCGCCAATATATCTCTCGATAGTCACAAACTAATTGTTGGGACTTCGAATCTTGCAGAAGATAAGCAACATAAAGGTTATTTAAGTTTGAACTTTCCTAACAATTTCATGGTAATGTACAGAGGGCGGATATGGTGATACGAATTAGGAAGGATTTCTTGGCTTGCATATACTCATTTATCCTCATTATTTTAATTTTGGTCAATTGGGTTGGAATCCAAGAACGCTACACTGTATGCGCCTATCCCTATCAGGACATTCAAGATATCACAATTGGAGACTTAGATGCAAACCATATTGGTTGTGAGGTTGCATTAATGACGCCATCAGGAATTTCTGTAGTTGGAGACATAACCTACAGTCCTTGGGCAAAGACTGTTTATGAAAATCCTGATTGGGTATTGAACCCCATAGTCGCCTTCGCCGCTGACAACTTTGATCCTAAGCTCAAATCACTTGAATTAATCGCACTCACATTAAATGGAACACTATTACTTATTGAACAGAATGCTTCAAATTGGGATATTAGAGTGATAGGATCTCTTCCTTGGGGCGATCCGATTTGGACCACACATGCTGTTACAAGTGGTCAACTTAATTCAACTTCTGAAGCTGCAGAATTAGTTATTGTAGGCGAATATTTTGATGTGCCAACAATGAGCCATTTAGGATGTGCCATCATTGTTCAGAGTCTTGACAATGTCACCTGGCAGATTGAAACAGTATATACAACTTCCAAATCTCTACTTTGTACAGCTGTTGGAAATGTAGACTCTACAACCACAGAAGAGGAACTTGTCATGGCTGGACAAGAGAGTAATGTTATCTCTCTGAAAAGGGCAAATGATACTTGGCAAAGTGAAATCCTCTTTAGTTGGAGTAGGGCGATTCCCTCAATTACAATTGGTGACTTTCTACTCGACAAGGTCGGCTATGAAATTGGACTTGTCCTAGGTGCTGATGTTTTCACTTTGTATAAATCTGGTAACTCATGGACTCCAAAACAGATTTGGGACAATGATGAGACACAGACAAATCTTCAATTCCTAATTGCTTGTAATATTGATCCTTGGAATCCTGGAGATGAACTTCTAGCTTGTTGTACAAATATCGCTTTGCAAGGTGCGCAATTCTACATTCTTGCTTATAATTCTGAAACATGGACACATCGAGTCTTGTTGAATCTGCTCAGCGCCCCAACCACAATTGAAGTAGGTAACATAGATTTTTATCGCGACTCAGATGAAATTATTTTTGCCTCATCATCTTATGTTAATATTCTTGCCATTCCAAATGGAGTAGATCGTACTATTCGTGCTTTTGTTTCGGTCTTGCTTCCTGCGCTAGTTCTCTTTCCCAGCACAATTATTCTGTTCATACTTGCAGACTATATTAGTAGAGTTTCTGTGATTCGCCGCCGAAACTATACGCTTCAAATGGTTGCAAGAGGCTTTGCCAAGTGCCCATACTGCAAAAGATTCGTACCAAAAGACAGGATGAAGGCACATAGACGCACTCATCAACACCGATGAGATAACATAATCATCTTTGCAACAGGGTTCATGTTCTTGATTCCCAGATTACGATGATGTATCAAGGAACTGATTTGGCAGTGTTTCAAGGAGTTGTATTGCTTCATCCATGATGCTTGTGATTAATTCCTTGACAGTGGGAATGTTGTGGATGCCTCCTACAACTTCGCCGCCAAACATCAATGCCGTATTATCTTTCTTGTCTAGAAGGTCGGCAAATCCTTCCTGCTCCAATTTCAAAATATCCTTATTTGATTCAACAGGCTCCCCCAAATAGAAACGAGGAATATCTCTCAAAGTCTGTGACACAAGCATTTCAGCTCGCTGGTTTCGAATGAAACGCATTGGACCAAAAAGACCTCGCCCAACAAGTGTCTGCCGCTCCTCCCTTTCCACAATCGCCTTCTTCCATAAAGGCTCAAAATCACTCTCCTGCGTGGCAATGAAACGGGTGCCCATTTGAACTCCTACTGCACCAAGACTCAATGCTGCAACAAGAGAAGAACCATCACAGAATCCACCTGCTGCTACAACAGGACGCTTAACAGCACGTGCAACAGCAGGAACCAACACCATAGAATGCACAGGATCCCAAGATACGTGAGCCCCGCCCTCATGCCCCGATGCAATAATAATGTCCGCCCCAGCGTTTTCAGCTTTTTTCGCATGATAGACTGATGGAACTACATGAGCCCAAATAAGACCATGTTCTTTCACCTTTCCCCAGGGCTTCGGGTTACCCGCTGAAGTGATAATAAAACGAAGCCGACGCTCTATGTCAGAATCATTATCCCTTGCCTCCAGCACCTGGCGCACAAACATTTCAGAAGCCATAATGAATTCAGCCGCAACAGGAACATTAACACCAAATATTCCACCCGTTGTCCGCGTTTTCTTAGCGACAGCTTCAATGGACTTCTGCAAAATTACAAGTGGAGGATCATTCCCAAATAGACGTGTAGCATCCACAGGCGCAGCCTCAGGAATCAATGTCGCAGCCATTCCAATGGTACTAACGACACCCAAGGCGCCAGCATTAGAAACAGCAATAGCCAAATCCTCAGTCTTATAGGGTCCCATTCCACCTTGGATTATTGGGTATTTTATCTTGAGTATGTCCATGAGTTCTGTGTGGAGTTGCTTCATGGTGTAGAAAGGTGGATGTCAGGGAATTTAAGTATAAACATATGACTAGGTTTAGAAAGAATAGTTGTTGATTTTGAACACATAGAGATTAGCTGCTGGGGAGATAGGCGATGGCGTCAATTTCTATTGGTACACCTTTTGGTAGTGCAGCGACCTGGATTGTTGTTCGAGTGGGTGGATTTAGGTCGAAATAGTTAGAGTAGGTTTCGTTTACTGTGGAGAAGTCTGCCATATTTGTGAGATATATTGTGGTTCTGACAATATCTTTCAGTGAGCCTCCTGCAGCGTTAATGATTGCTTTGATGTTGTCCATGCAGCGACATGTCTGCTCCTTTAATGTGCCTTTGACTAGTTCACCAGTAGCGGGATTGGTGGGTATTTGACCTGAAATGAAGATTAGGTTTCCAGCGCGGATGGCTTGGCTATATGGTCCTACAGGAGATGGGGCATTTTTTGTATGAATTGCGGTTTTGTGTGATGCCATTTGTCATTACACCTTTTAATGAAGAGGGAATAGTGGATGCTCGGAAATCCAGCTTATTACCCTTTCAATTGTTAGGTAGTTTGAATTTAAAGGATTTTAAAAGTGTGTAAACTTTAAAAGATGATAGCCTGCCTTGTTTGAGGCATATCTATCATTGGATATTTCAATGTTAGAATTAGCAAATGATTAGAAGATGAATATTATGCCACCTGTAGTTGATAAAGATAAATGCACTGGGTGCGGGACCTGTGTAGATGTCTGTCCAAGTGAAGTCTTTACTTTGGAAGACAACAAGTCTAAAGTCACAGATCCTGACTCCTGTGTTGAATGTGAAAGCTGTGTTGAAAACTGCCCAGAAAATGCAATTACATTAGAGTAAATGCGTTATTCTGTGCATACCAGCATTCTTCTTTTTTCTTTCTTTTCTCTTTTAATTGAGCTAGCTAACTAGCTTATCGAAGGAAAAATCTAGTTCATTTTTTAAAAAAAATGAGTGTAGTTTTCCTTTATAAAAAAGTATAAATGTCTTCATCTGAATTCTTAATGGCGGGAATATATGGCGGGCTTTTCGTGCGGTCCACCCCACGATTAAGCGTTGGATAATTTCACCTAAAGGGTGAATTCTATGGCTAAGGCGGGAAGCAAGCAGAAGAAATCAACAAAGGAGTTGATTCTGAGAGACACAAAGTCACATCGTTATGATGCATTAATTGAGGCTGCTGCTATCCCGATTGTGATTCTAGATAAGGAAGGATACATCCAATTTTTCAACACACAATTTGAGGAAATTACTGGATACAAAAGTGGGGACATTATAGGTAAATCCTTTTTCGAAATCTTGATTCCCACAATACTTCAAAAAGACACAATTCAAGCATTCAAAGAAATTATTGAAGGTAAGCCATCGTCACATATTGGTACAGAATGGATTACTAAGAATGACGAGAAAAGAATAATCGAATTGCAGTTCATACCCACCAGAGACAAAAAGGGTCTAATCCATGA
>JABXGU010000842.1 GCA_016550415.1 archaeon
AAATCATTGACGCTTACCTAATGCCAGTTCATGATGTGGCTATCTCAAGCGTTGTTCCTGCTTCCAGCAACGTATCCAAAGGTGATCCTCTTGAGATCAACGTAACCGTGAAGAATGAGGGAGAGGAAGTTGAGTCCTTTATCGTCACACTCTATTACAATACTAGCATTATAGAAACCCGTTTTATTGAGAATATGAAACCCACTACAGAAGAAGCCCAGATTTTTCACTGGGAAACAGAAAATATTACTGAAGGCAATTACACCATAAGCGCTCAGGCAGACATTCTTCAGAATGAAACAGATATCGATGATAATTGGTATCAAGACGGAATTGTTGAAGTCAGAGCGTCATCTACGCCTCCTACAATTCGACATGACGTCGGGATAATCGCGGTTCAACAATCCAAGACCATTGTCGAAGTTGGCGAAGTACTGGATATCACCGTTACTGTAAGGAATCTCGGAACAGAAACTGAAAGTTTCAATGTAGCTATCTACTGCAATGAAACTCAAATTGGAACGTTGCCAGTTACAAGTTTAGGTCCAAACCACATAGTTCCGATGATCTTCGTTTGGAACACAACTAATCAAACGCCTGGAAACTACACTCTGAAGGCTCAAGCCGAACAGGTTAAGAACGAAACTAACTCTGATGACAACGTTTATGTCCATGACAGCAAAATTGAGGTTGTTGCACCATCTTCTTCAGATTCTCTAGCTTTCCTTGCGATAATAGCAACTGCTTTTTCGTTCGGCTTTTTTGAGACGTTTTCCCCATGCTTGATTATACTATTGTCCTTTGTCTTGACTTATACCATGGGTAAGGAGCCCCACTTCAAAGGAAGCTTTTTGAAGGTCATGATTTTCGGAATAGGCTTCGTGTTTGCAGCTTTGCTTTTCGGAATAGCCTTTGGATTATTCTTCCTTTCCATGCCGGCTCTTCAATATTCCCTTACATGGATTGTATGTATTTTTGCAGTAATTCTCGGGCTCAATCTGTTAGGGATATTGAAAGCGCCCTTCCAAACGAAACCCTTAATCAAAAAGCTGGCTAGAAAACATGTTACATATGCTGGGCTTCTTCTTCTAGGGTTCACTTTCTATTTCCTCGACCCGTGTATTGCCCCTATTCTCGTTGCTATGTTACCTTTGTTGGTTTATGATGTGCTTCCCCTTGTTCTCTTTGTATTTTGCTTGGGAACAATCATTCCCTTCATTGGCATTGGAATTTTCGCGGGTTCAGTGTCGAAGCTAGCAAGGGTCACTTATAGGCAGCGATTTTTGATTAGGGCAATCAGCGGCTTGATTCTTATAGGTTATGCCCTGTATCTCATTGTTTCTACCTTCTTCCTAAACTAGCATGCGTGCCTGCAAACAACATTAGGAACCCAACCTAGGCTTCATAACAACAATCTGCGCTGCAGCAGCAATCTATCTAGCAATAAAAAGACCAAGATGGAACCATAAACACAATAGCCTTTCTTCTGCACGTGCGCATGCGGGTGTTGTTCTCATTGTTTTGGAGCTAAGAAATCTGGTCAAAGCGAGACAAACCTATGGCAACGTTTATTAAATATTAATAAATATATATTAAGTATTAATACTACCGATTCACATTCAGGTTGGTATGCCCTATTGACGAACACTTTGACCAAAAAAACAAAGCATGATAGTCGCACAGTGAATGTGAAGAAGACTATTTTGTTGGCGGGTATTGCTGTGCTATCGTTTTTGGTGAGGTGTGTGATTGCTGAGGAGGTTGCCCCTGATTTTACTTTGACTGATATTGATGGGGTTGAGTTTTCCCTCAGCGACTTCAGAGGAAAGGTTGTTCTCCTCGACTTTCTCACAAGTTATTGTGGTGCTTGTGTTGCTGCAATTCCACACCTGAAATCTTTTCTTGACGAGTTTGGTGAAGACCTCATAATCATCATGATTAGTGTAGATCCCTATTCTGATACCGTTGAGAAACTCCAGCAATTCAGAGAGGACCAGGGGATCGACTGGATTGTTGCCAGGGACACCATCGGTGTGCATGACGAATATGGGATGTATTACTTGCCAACTGTGGTGATTATTGATCACGAGGGGTACATTCAATATAAACATTCAGGACCGACAGA
>JABXGU010000843.1 GCA_016550415.1 archaeon
TGCAGTAGAAGCCTTTTTTAGCAGAAGTTCATTATAGGTTGGACTCTAAGGAGTGTCCTCCATCATGACAGTCTCATTAGTGAACCTCATTCTTATGGTTCTTTTCTTTCCTGGAATCTTATTCTTGATGTTCTACGCCTTCTACGTGGAATGGGTAGATAGGAAATTCTACGCGGATCAACAACACCGTCTTGGTCCTATTCATACGGGATGGCGCGGCATCCTACAGCCCTTTGCAGACTTTGTCAAGTTGATGGCAAAGGAGGATGTAACACCAGATGCTGCAGACAAGACTGGCTTCTTGTTAACGCCTATCCTAGCCCTAACAATTCCCTTTGCGACTTTGATGCTCGTGCCAATCATGGGCGCTGCAGGAATCATCGCATTTGAAGGCGATCTATTAATGATTGGTTTTCTGAGCACAATATTCACAATGACTCTTTTTCTGGCTGGTTGGTTCTCCTCGAACCGTTTTGCATTTACAGGAGCGATAAGAGGTGTCCTTCAGATGCTTGCTTATGAACTGCCCTTTCTCTTAGGATTGTTCGCCGCAGGCATGGTTGCAGGAACACTCAGTTTATCTGGAGTTGTAGCTTACCAAGCCATACTTGGTCTTCCCCTCATATTTTGTCCACCATTTATCGGTCTGTTCGTTGTTTTTCTATTTGCTGCACAAGCTGAAGCTGAACGATTACCCTTTGATACGCCACATGCAGAGACGGAGATTGTGGCAGGATGGGAAACAGAGTATTCTGGCAAGAAGTATGCTTTCTTCAGACTTGCAACCAACCTCGAAGTCGTGCTAGCAGCAGGTTTAGCTACTGCAATTTTCCTTGGTGGCCCCTTTGGACCTGAACTCTTCCTTGTCTTCTTTACAGGAACCGACTACGCAACTGCTATCTCTTTGACTCCTCTCGCATTTCTAGCGACACCAGGAATTCTCACAGCCATCTATTACACATTCTGGTTCATCGTGAAGACAACCATTGTGGTGCTGCTGCTTTCAAACCTGAAAGCCTTACTTGCCCGTTGGCGCATCGACCAAATCGTCCGAACTGCCTGGAAATGGGTTATCCCATTCTGTCTTCTAATGGTGGCTCTTGTTGCGCTATGGCCACAAATTCTACAATTAGTGGGGTGGATTTAACATGCCACGACCGGGAGCAATGCAAAAAGAAGTACTATCAACGGTATTAAAACGTAAAACTGCAACCATCAGGTATCCCTTCGAAGAAGCAATTCGACCCGAAGGACTGCGGGGTAAAATGGAACACGACATCGAAAAATGTAGAGGTTGCGGACTCTGTTCCAAAGACTGCCCTGCGACTGCCATAACAATGGTGCCCTCAACAAAGACTAAAACAAATAAGAAACCTGAATTCCATCTTGACCGCTGCATATTCTGTGGCACATGTGAGGCAGTATGCCCAGCAAATGCAATAACTATGACTACAACTTTTGAACTGGCAACCTTCGACCTGAAAGATAAGTCACTCGTCGTTGTTTCTGAGGACCCGAAAGTAACAGAGACCCAAGGAGAACAGTAGGAGTAAATTTCCTTCTATTCTCTTTTCAACACTATTTTTTCTGCTCCTCACCTAGCTAATTCTCCCTAGGTCCTAGGATTCAGAAGCAGTTGAAAAAAAGGAGAGGAGACTATTTTGATGGTTTTTGAACTGGTCTACGGCGACCTAATCTGGGAAGAAGGTTTTCCACGACTTCTTGAAATGCCTTGGCAGCTGCACTGTCAGGGACAGACACAATGAAGGGCTTTCCTTCATCAGATAATGTCATCACTCGGTGATCGAAGGGAAGTGCACCTAAGAAATAGAGATTGAGTTCCTTTGCAGCATTACGTCCACCATCCTTCCCAAAGATGTTGGTCACCTTAGAACAGTGTGGACATTGAAAGCCTGACATGTTTTCAATTAGACCAAGGATAGGGAGATTCATTTGTTTGACCATATTGGCGGCTTTACGGGAGTCGAGGAGTGCAACTTCTTGAGGAGTGGTAACTATGATGACACCGTCGAGTTCAGGCAGAAGTTGCATGATGCTGAGGGATTCGTCACCAGTACCCGGGGGAAGGTCAATGATGAGGTAGTCTAGTTGTCCCCAATTGACTTTGGAGAGGAATTCGTTTAGGACCCTCATCTTAAGGGGTCCACGCCAAATAACAGGGGTGTCAGCCGTTTCCAGTAGGAAACTCATGGATATGATACGGATGTCTAGTGGACCTATGACTGGTTCCAGTCCGTTTTGACCACCAGTTAATCGTGCACCTTCAGTGCCTAGCATTTTCGGAACATCAGGTCCATGAATGTCAGCATCGAGGATGCCCACTTTATGTCCACGCCAAGCGAGAGCACAAGCTAGATTGACAGCCACGGTGGACTTTCCTACTCCGCCTTTTCCTGAAAGAACCACAATTTTGTGCTTTACCAGTTTCATTCTTTCAGCAATTTCCGAAGTAGAAGTGCTTGATGAGTCCACGAGGAGATCCTTGGGAACACGCCCAGAATTGCTAGAAGGTTGCTTTGCCATTGTTTTGCCTCTTTGTTCTTTGTTGAAATGAAGATGAGGCTTAACGCTGTTGATTTTTAATCTTGTGCATCTGCAACAATAGGAGCTTCCACATGTGAAAATATTGGGGATAGCATAATGCTGAAAATTTAGAACATTGATAGATACACAGAGGTCTAAATAAACATGAAGAGGATATGGGTCATCGGACATCGGGGATGCGGAGAGGGCAAGTTGGAGAATACATTACGTTCTTTCCATGAAGCCATCACCATTGGTGTGGATGGCATCGAATTTGATGTTCATGCAACCAGTGATGGAGAAATTGTGGTTATGCACGATCCTAACCTTGAAAGGACAACAAATGGATTTGGATTCATACAACAGAAGACACTCGCCCAATTGAAGAAGCTTGATGTAGGTGATGGAGAGACTATACCCACTCTGCAAGAGGTAATAGAAGAGACAACTGGACAACGCCGTATCCTTCTTAATATCGAGATTAAACCACCAAATATTGAGGAGAGAGTTCTCAATATTATCAAAGAATATGATATCTTGGACCAGGTAATAGTATCATCCTTTTTGTTCTCAACTTTGAAGATGCTACGAAGTCTTGACAGAGAGATTGCAACTGGTTTAATATACAGCTACTCGATGGATAATCCAGTTAAAACTGCTCAGGAACTTAATGCCAACGCATTGCACCCTTTGCATACTTTTGTTACAGCTGAACTAGTCAAACGAAGTCGAAAAGCAAAGTTGCTCATAAACCCATGGGTTGTCAATGAAGAGTCAGAAATGAAGCATATGATGGAGTTGGGAGTTGACAGCGTTATAACTGACACGCCTATGAAGCTAATCAAAATGCTGAGGTAAGAAGAGCTATTCGTTGAAGAATTGACTGGGGATTCCTAGGGAGAGAATTAAATCTAGCTAATTGCAGGATTCAGTTATTCGATAAGTCCAAGACCTCTCATGTGTTCTGCAAGTAGGTAGATGGCTTTTCGTGTGATAGTTTCCTTGTTTGTACCAGCGCAGACAATTCGTCCACTACTGAAGATGAGGAAGACTGCCTTGGGAGTTTTCATCCTATAGATGAGACCAGGAAAGACTTCAGGCTCGTATAAACAGCGTTCCAAAGCCATTTGGGCCATATCAAGGTCGACTCGACTGTGGAGATCACCACTGGCGACAATGTTCTGGATTGTTATTTTTGGTACTCCTTTGACCGTGATGCTGGCTCGTCGTATCTTAGCGATAACATTCTCGACTGCACGTTCTGCTTCGCTTTCTCGGCGTAAGCCGGTGATGACCATTCGTCCACTATTGAAAACAAGAATAGTGGCTTTTGGATTTTTCACTCGAAGCATCAGACCTGGAAATTGCTCAGGATTATATTCAGCATCTCGCTGTTTCCGAGCTAGAAGGTTCAGGTCAATTTTTGCATCAACTTCAACACTGGCGACAACATTTTCTATTTTATATTTGGGTCTCTTTGGCAAAATGCACACCTTTGAGCGTTTTGGGTTCGTTTATAAAGCTTATAAAGACCTTTTATAAAACAGCGACTTCCTTTAAAAGCTTTTTATAGAATTCAGATGCCTTTGAACCATAGAAAAGGGGAGTATACCATCAGGAAAAAAAGAAACCGACCCATGTTGAGCCGGTTAAGCAGTGTATGTTGGTGTAGTACCGATGGCATCACGCTTGGTTGACATCGAGGAGGTCATCTCCTCGTAAGCTTTTATCATCTCGGGAGTGATGCTTGGCTTTATTTTCTCAAGAGCCTCCTTGAAGTGCTTGAAGGCAACTGTTGAAACGGTTTCTTCGGATCTGATTGCTGCCATGCCAGCTTCTCGAATAAGGTTGGCAATATCTGCACCAGAGAATCCCTCTGTCAGTTCTGCTATCTTCTCCAAAGTTACATCTTTGTATAATGGCATATTCTGTGTGTGTACACGTAGGACTTCTAGGCGGGCTTGCTTGTCTGGTGCAGGAACAAGAATGATGCGGTCGAATCTACCCGGTCGTAGTAGTGCTCTGTCAATTATTTCAGGACGGTTTGTAGCAGCGATAACGACGACATTCTTTAGTTCCTCCATACCGTCAAGTTCAGACAGAAGTTGGTTTAGAACAGATTCATACACGTGGCTGCCATGCCATTGTCCGCGGCTGGGAGCAAGACTGTCCAGTTCATCAAAGAAGACGATACTTGGAGCAACTTGACGTGCTTTACGGAATATCTTACGGATAGCCTTCTCTGATTCGCCGACCCACTTGCTGAATATTTCAGGACCACGAATTGCTATGAAATTGGATTCACTTTCTGTTGCCACAGCTTTAGCCAATAATGTCTTTCCGCAGCCTGGCGGTCCAACGAGCAGGATTCCCTTAGGAGGCTTAACCCCAATCTTCTCAAATTTGCCAGGGAATTTTAGAGGCCATTCCACTGCCTCACGGAGTTCACCTTTCACACCTTCAAGTCCACCTACGTCTGCCCAACCAACTTTGGGAATTTCTAGATACACCTCACGCATGGCAGAGGGTTCAGATCGACGCAGGGCTTCTGCAAAGTCAGCAGCCGTCACTTCAAGTTCCTCAAGAATTTCAGGCGGCAGAGGCACATCCTCATCTAATTTTATCTTGGGAAGAAGACGACGGAGTGTCGTCATTGCCGCTTCACGAGCTATTGCTGCAAGGTCAGCACCCACATAACCGTGCGTAGCATCAGCAAGTTTGTCCAAATCAACATCTTTGGATAAGGGCATTCCTCGAGTGTGAATCATGAGGATTTCCTTTCGACCAGGACGATTGGGTACAAGAAGCTCAATCTCACGATCAAATCTTCCAGGTCTCCGCAGAGCAGGGTCAAGGGCTTCAGGGCGATTTGTTGCAGCAATTACTATTACTTTACCTCGTCCTTGAAGACCATCCATAAGGGCGAGAAGCTGAGCTACAACGCGACGTTCAACCTCACCTTGAACCTCCTCCCGTTTAGGAGCGATACTATCGATTTCGTCAATGAAAATTATGGTAGGTGCCTGCTCCTCCGCTTTCTGAAAGAGTTCTCGGAGACGTTTCTCAGATTCGCCATAGAATTTGCTCATGATTTCTGGTCCATTGATGGAGATGAAGTTAGCCTCTGATTCACTGGCAACGGCTCTAGCCAAGAGAGTTTTTCCTGTGCCAGGTGGTCCATAGAGTAGCACTCCCTTTGGAGGATCTATTCCAAGTCGGTCGAAAAGTTCAGGATGTTTGATTGGTAGTTCAATCATTTCCCGAACACGACCGATGGTCTCCTCCAATCCACCAATGTCTTCATAGGTGACCATTGGAGCCTTTGGCGTAATTTCTACAGCTTCTGGTTGAATGTCAATTTCGGTCTGTTCAGAAATTTGAACGATTCCCTTTGGTGTCGTCTGAGTCACAAAGAACTTGATTTCACCCAATGCAAAGGGTGCCCCAGCGCTGCGCATGACAGCTTCGAATAGTGAAAAACCACTTGCCTGAGATGCACCAGCACCTGCTGTACTTATGACATCACCCTGTGTGACTGGGCGCTGATTAAGACTGGGATGTACTGCTCTTCCATCTGCAACAATCCTGACCCCAGGCTGAGCAGGTGCAAGCACAACACGTTTTGCGGCTGGGGGATCAATTCTGGTGATATCAACTATGTCACCAATTCCAGCACCAGCATTGCTACGAACAAGTCCATCCATGAAGATTTTTCCAGAACCTGCATGAATAGATTGCCCTCGCCATATACGTGCACCAGTTACTTTCTTTCCCTTAATTTCTACAATGTCACCAGAAGACACACCGAGTCGTTCCATAATCTTTGGGTCAATACGTATTATACCGCGTCCAGCTTCATCACTAGGCAAAGAAGCAACGCGTAATTTTATTGATTCTGGCATTTTATTCCATTTCCTCCATTAGTTGAATAAGGCGTTGTCGAACAGAACTGAAATCTGAAGCAACCATTCGAAAGAATGCATCAAAGGTAGAAAAATAGTGGTTCACCATAGCTTGTAGAAGTTTGTTTCCTTCTTTCGTAAGCCTATAATATCGACGCATGGGTCCACGACCTTGATGGCGGATGCGTATATCACTAACAATCCAACCACGTTCAGCAAGACGATTGAGAAGGGGGTATATTGTCCCAGGTTCAAGTTGTATTTTTCCCGCTGTCATTTCGCCAAGGATATCACAGATTCGTGCACCATAAAGGCTTTCCCTGTGTAGAAGATTAAGTATCCAGAGTTCAAGGAAGCCACGGTTAATCTCGCGTGACCATTCACGAATCTTGTTCGATGTTTTTTCTTCAGTTATTTCAGTCATATTAACGCGCCATATTATGTAGGATGACTATAGATAGTCTGACATAGTAGTAAAACAACGATATTTAAACATTTCTAATTATTTAGCCCCAATTCCGGCAAAGCAAATTTCGGAACGGGTAGTAACAAATCATTTGAAGCAAAATCACTGGTTGAATATCTGAGCACTTTAACGAAACATTGAAAACACCTAGACCTTCGTCAAGAGCAATATTGATTCAGAAAGACTTTAAAACTGCACATTATATTGGCACAGCACTTCAGAGATGTTATTACTAGGTGAGTCATTCGTGAGACCCTCAATTCGTACGTGTGTTTTACTATTGACGATAGTTCTCGTCGTTTCTGCTATAAGAGTTGGTGGACTCGCCTATCCAGTTAATGCGCAAGACCACCCAATTGAAGTCAGTGACGTCATAACACCCGATCAAATGCCACAAGCAGGTCGCGGCGAAGTGCATGCAACCGTTTACAATCCGATAAACGAAACCTTTGATGGTTTCGCCCAATTTGGTGATAATTCCAGCGAGATCATTGGGACAATGACCAACTTCACCATCGGTTACCTAGAAGAGCTGGAAGTTAGTGTAGAGTATAAGATACATGAAAATGCCACCTTGGGACCACATCTGGTTACATTCGAAGTTTGTGTTGGATACTTCTCTTACCTTAAGCAATACGAACTAGAGATTATTCCAGTCGCAACCATTACCAGCGTAACAGCAGGTCAAGTCTTCTACCAAGGACAAACAGGTCTCCTTCTGGTAGATGTTGAGAATCGTGCTGATCGTGTCAGACAAATAAGATTGGATACTTATGGAATCAATTTCACAAATACATCTCAAGAGTTTGACATCGCCCCAGGCGCCAATATAATCGTTATTGACATTAAGCATAACAACACCCATTTCTTTGACTTTGGAATGCTGCCTGTGAACGTTTCTCTCTACTATGGAGACAACCTGATTGACAGCGCCGAAGGCATCGTTCCCGTTGACATGTTGCCTTTGAATAAGCTAGTAGGTGTAATTGTTCCAGTGATAATTTTTGAGGCCCTTGTTCTCTTCTATGTCTTTCGTAAGGCACAACGTTCACGAGCTTCTTCAGCCACCTAGTAAATCTGGGTCAGATATTCAAAATACAGTGGTTCCTTTGCTTGGAGGGTAAGGGCAAAAGTGGATAGCCAGTGGGAGATTCTGCTTAAAGAAATCCTAAATTGTCAAAGATGTCCTCTTGCCAAGTCTCGTAAACATGTTGTTCCAGGAGAAGGACCCACGGATGCAGACATATTGATTATTGGTGAGGGCCCTGGCCACCATGAAGATCTTCAAGGTCGCCCATTCGTAGGTGCCGCAGGAAATCTGCTCACAAAATTACTCGAAGGGACCGGCATCAAACGTGAGAGTGTTTATATCACTAACATCGTGAAATGTCGCCCTCCCGAGAATAGGCAGCCCGTAGCTGACGAACGAGAAACTTGTTTTGCGTTTTTAAAACGCCAATTGGAATTGATTCATCCAAAAATTGTTTGTCTAGCGGGTCGAGTTCCCACAGAAGTACTGCTTGATAAGTCTGCAAAGATTGGAGCAATGCATGGAAAAGTCTTCGAAAAAGACGGAGTAACATATTTTGTGATATATCACCCAGCGGCGGGACTGTATACTCAGAGTCTAGTACCTGTGATGGAGGAGGATATGAATCGATTAAAGTCCCTTCTTGACGAAAAAAGGGGAAAAACCCTACAAAGAGAAGGACAACTAAAATTAAGCAGCTTCTTCACAGAGACAGAAAAATAATGAAATACACATACAAGTTGGGTGTGGAGCTGTTGCCTATTCCTCACTATCTTCAGGTTGTTCAATTGCGGCACGTCTTCTTGCTAGGAAGGACCTAAGTTCAGATTGGATTTGGGCTTGTATACCCATTCCACTACTGGCACCCATTGGAGAGGTTGGAGTTTTTGGTGGAGGAGTAGCTAAATCTGGTTTAAGTACTGCTTCCTGAGAAAGTTCTGAACTAGAAGCGGTGACGGTCTCAGAGTCTATCACTTTTCCAGAGCCGCTTGTCACACCGAGTCTTAGCAAGGTTTCCATTTGAGTTTCTACCTTCGTAAGACGACCTTGCAGTCGGTCCAAAAGTTCTTCTAGTGAGCCAATACCGTTTAGGAATATATTGGCAACATTCTGAAGAACCTTGGCAAGTTCTTCGACTTTCTTGGACATATCTTCCTCTGCCGATAGGAAATCAAAACCTTCAAGTGTCATTCTCTGTCAGCATTCAATTAAGAATTCATTGGATTAAAATCTTTATGGGAATCTAAAAATCTATGGAATGAATTTGCGATAATTGAAATGAGAGTGTTTCAGCTCATGGCAGTCACCAAAGCATATGTTCAATTTATCGCTCGAATTCTTGGATTACTACACCGAAGGCTACAACAATCCAAAACAATCACCTTTGGTAGTATCAAAGTTCGCATTTGCCCAGAAGTATTTAATCCAGCTACGGGTCGAACAACGGCTTTTTTCATTCGCCACATGTGTATTCCCTCAGGGTGCAAAGTTCTCGAACTTGGCACAGGAACAGGTGCAATTGCTGCAGCTGCAGCAAAAGATGCGGAAAGTGTAGTATCCACGGATATTAGTCCCCAAGCAGTTCAATGTGCACACATAACAATGAAATTAAATAATGTTTCAGACCGCGTTAGGATTCTGCAGGGCGACCTATTTTCCCCGATCCAAAATCACCAGTTTAACGTGATTCTATTCAATCCACCCTATCTAGCCAGAAGAGCAAGGACTCAAATAGACAGGACTTGGTGTGCTGGACCCCAATGCGAACTAATTAGCAGATTCATTGGAGAAGCAAGAAATCATCTTACCCCAGAAGGGAATATTCAGATCCTTTTCAGCTCAATAGCTCCCCTCACCAAAATCATTACACAAATTAAAGAAAAGGGGTTTAA
>JABXGU010000844.1 GCA_016550415.1 archaeon
CATGTGTCACTGGTCAACCCTATCTCGTTGTAACATATCAGATTCCCCATTCTTGAATATCAAAACCAACAATTTCACCTCTTCAATCAATGAGAGGGTACTGCAAGCATACAAACTAACTCCTCAGTAAAAAAATCCAATCACTTAATGGGGTACTCAATCTGGCTTCTCGTAACATTTGTGGGGAGGTATATCTTTTCCTGAAACAGAATTCATAAAACCATCATAATCTAAAATTGAGGCAAGGTGAAAAATCTGTATTATAAGCGCGTGATGACAATTCTTCTGTTACTGAATTTGTTAAGTTTGTCTTTCCTTGTTTTCATCAGTTCAACACGATTAGCCAGTGGGGCTCACGCCCGAACTCCCGATTATTGGCCCACCACGGACTGGCTCGTCTCCCTCCCAGAAGCCCAAGGCATGAATTCAACAAGGCTACAGGAAATGCAAACATACTATCTGTCACAGGATTTGCCCCTTGATTCCGTGCTAGTTATCAAGAATGGATACATTGTCTATGAGGATTACCCCAGTCCGGGCTATGATCAACAGATAGCTCACATAATGTATTCCTGTACTAAGAGCGTAACTTCCGCTTTGACTGGTATTGCCATCAACCTCGGCTTATATGACCTCGACGATTTGGTCCTTGGCTTCTTTCCAGAAAGGACCATTGATAATCGTGATTCTTGGAAAGAAGCCATAACCGTGGAGGATTTGCTCATGATGCGATCAGGGATTGCATGGGATGAATGGACCTTCCCCTATGGGAATATGAACAATTACGTCACGGCGATGGTGAGCAATCCTGATGCAGTACAATATGTCCTTGACTTGCCTATGTGGAGTGAGCCTGGTACCGAATGGTTGTACAACACTGGTGCCTCACATTTATTGTCAGCAATCCTAACAGTCATGTCGGGGAATTCAACGCTCTCCTTTGCTGATGAGTACCTCTTCGAACCCTTGGGAATCACTAGAAGAGGCTGGGGCACTGACCACCAAGGTGTCTGCTATGGCGGGCATAACCTATTTCTCCGTCCACGGGATATGGCTAAATTTGGATTTCTCTACCTTAATGATGGGAACTGGGCAGGTCAGCAGATAGTGCCCGCGGACTGGGTTGCGACCTCAACGAGTGCCCTCAGTGAGCCCTTTATCGGGACCACATATGGCTATCAGTGGTGGAGCACTCCGGGATGGGGAAGCTACTCTGCTCGAGGATATCAAGGGCAGTATATCTTTGTCTTTCCAGATTATGATTTAGTTATTGTATTTACCGGTACTGACCTGAATGGTGAAACCAATATTGATG
The DNA here is from genome assembly GCA_016550415.1 of archaeon. Next base: position 1,316 of record JABXGU010000844.1, read on the forward strand.
AGTTAATCCTCGACTACATTCTTCCATCCATCGGTGAAGTTATACCAATCAACACCACTCCCTTATTGATTGGTATACTCGGTCTCACCATTGGAATCCCCATAATTTCTGTTGTGATTTACAGATTGCACAAACGCAAGAAACAGTACAAACCCTAATGTTTGGAGGGATTAGTCCAACATTATTGCCTTAACCAACTGGATCCCTCCTCCTTTCTAAGCTATTTACTTAGAGAGCCAGATTTGTTAGGTCTAAACATAACTGCTTGGGTCAAACACTACAAGTGCTACAACGGAACCTAGTAAACCAGATGGAACATCGAGGTTGGAAACCGTTGTTATTATTTCTTCCACTTCGAGCTTTCGAGAAGCACACATCTCTTTCAAACGATTCTTTACCGCGTTCTGTGCTTCTTTAAGATTTGAGAAATCTGATGCCTTAGCAACAAGACCATATTGATCAGTTAACGCAATCCCAATAGCTGAAGCAATCTTTGATCCCCCATCACCACTTGCAGTTGCCATTATTGCACCCGTAGCTTGACCTGCTTCAAGACCTTCCAAGAAATCTTCGAAAATGACATCCTTTGGAAGGATTGAGCTGTATTCAATTAGGTTCAAGTGACCTACGCCTGCATCAACAAGACACTTATCGAATGCATTTAATTTTGAGGTGGGACTGAGTCCTGTTCCTGTACTCAACCAAGCTTTTGTTGGTTTAAAACGGAAATCCACTTTTCAGTTAACCCCCACTGGCTATTATTCTATACCATCTGCTTTCAGGTTTATCCATAAATGAATTCTTCTGTTTTTTGCAAATGCTTTAATAACTCCACAAGCTGAAAGCCGGCTATCAACCAATTCCAAGAGGAGAAACATAATGGACTTCGAATTCTCTCAAGAACAAGAAATGTTCAGACAGACCGTCCGGGAATTCGCTCAAAAAGAAATTCGCCCATACACCCGGGAAATGGACGAAAAAGGCGAACTCCCCAAGGGTCTTGTCAAGAAAATGGCTGACCTTGGCCTCCTAGGCATCACCGTGCCAGAAAAGTACGGTGGTCCAGGTGGCAACTTCATGCTTGCCTGCATCGCAGCTGAGGAACTGGCACGTGCAGACCTCAGCATTGCCATACCCGTATTCTACCTCGTCGAAGCCAGCTGGGCATGGGTTTTTGCCCGCCACGGCACCGAAGAAGCAAAACAGGAAATCCTCCCCAAAGTCTGTAAAGGAGAATACTTCTTCGGCATCGCAACAACCGAACCAGGAGGAGGCAGTGACATCGTCGGAGCAACAAAGACCACCATCAAGGAGAAAGGCGACAAGTACGTCATTGATGGCGAAAAAGTGTACATCAGCGGCGTCAAAGAATCCACATCCACAATGAAAGGACGTTACTTCACAACAGCCTACATGGACAAAACAGCCACACCAAAGCACCGCGGAATCGCCGCATTCATAATACCCATCGAAAAAGACGTACCTGGTCTCACTCCCACACTCTTCGAAGACTGGGGCAGAATGGGCATCAGCACCGGCGGCTTTGCCATGGACAACGTGGAAATCCCCAAACACTGGCTCATCGGAGACCCCACTCGCGGCTTCATCTACTCAATGGAAGGCTTCTCAGCCGCCCGCGTCATCATCGGCGCAACCTGCATAGGAGCCGCACTAGAAGGGCTAGAAATTGGCAAAGATTACGTCAGACAACGCAAAGCCTTCGGAAAAGAACTAGGCAAATACGAAGGCATCTCATTCCCACTAGCAGACTGGTACAGCCGACTAGAAGGCGACCGCCTCGTCATGTACAGAGCAGCCTGGACCATGGACCAAGTATACGCAGGAAACACCAAATACAACCACTTCGACATCGCCCTATGGACAGCAATGGCCAAACTCAGAGCACCCATCGACGCATTCCAAATCCTAAACGAAGTAGCAGACTGGCACGGAGCATTCGCATACACCAAAGAATGCGAACTCGACCTCGGAATAAGAGGAGTCCGAAGCTACTCGATCGGGGCAGAAGGCGGCATGAACGTGATGCGGCTGATTATTGCACGTGAATTGCTTGGGAAAGAGTTTGTCCCCTATGACCGGCAGAAGTGAGATCATTTAGGCGGGTGTTGTTTTTCACACCCGATCTTCCTTTTTTTACAATAAGTCAGAATAGTAAGTAACTAGTCCTCTCTCTCTTTCCTGCTTTCATGTTTTTGTTTTCCAGATAGATTATATATTTTGAATGAAAAACTCAAAGGACAACCAAACCAAGACTAATCCCGCTTATTAGGATTTGAACATCTAGGTGTGAAACACAACCATTCAACTGGTTGGGGTCTTCATCTAATTCTGAGCTACACTATCAATGTTGATTGTCCCAAGGATTTTGTCTTAGATTCTCATCTAGCCTAAAATCAAGTCCGGAACACCAATACACTAAATATAATCCGTCCTTCCGATCTTTGGTGGCTGTCACAATCCCTTGATACTGGCCCTCGTATGAAACCTCTCCACAGACATCAACCATCTTCACAGTGTCTTCATTTCCCGCACCTAAACAAGTCCAGTCCATCAACGTTGGTTTTCCGTCTTCCATCACTGCACCATAGAGAATTGCTAATCCCTTCCCCTTTCCAATACTGGCTTTCGTTGCAATTACAAACTCTCCCTCACGGAAAAGCTTGGCTCTCGAAATTGGCAGACGAATTATTCCTTTAGTTCTTCTCATCAAGAATTTTCTATCCATGTCCTCCCAAGAGGAAAAAGTCCCTTTATGGACTAGTTTCCCATCTCTTTGAATTTCATAGGAATGCAGAACCATTAGGATGTGCATAACACCATTAATAAATCCTTCAATCCCTCTAA
>JABXGU010000845.1 GCA_016550415.1 archaeon
AAAGCACTTGAGCGCTTAAAATGACTAGGGGGCTGCGTACCAGTAATGGGTCCATAAGGGTATAGTTCTGAAGAGTGCCTGATGTGGCTATAGCGCCAGTGAACACACCTATCAAAACAGCGAATATTACCCATGTAGTGCTCTCTGCTATCAAAACTGAGGCTGTTTGTCGGAAGGATAATCCACGGGCAGCCATAAGGGCATTCTCTCTTTGCTTTTCTTTAAGCGTGAATGTAATAACAATCAATGTTCCCAAGGATGCAAGAAGGAAGGAGAAGATTAACCCCATCTGCATCATATTACTTTGTGCGTTAGTAATTGGATTCACTGTGTAATCTTCTAATTCCTCAATTGCTGAGGTTGCTTGACTAATCTCAGAAAATTCTTCGAGTGCCTCTGATACAGACGTTGCATTTGCTGATGGCGATATATTCACCAAGAGGTTTGCTGTACTGCTATTAATCTGGTCAAATTCGTCGAGCAACTCATATGAAACATATGAATGAAAGCCTCTCGTACTATAACCATAGTAGCTTGATTGAACCTCTGGTCCAAAGAAGCCTACAATCGTTAGCGAGACTACATTAGTTCCGATTGTAACTGTTATCTGGTCTCCAAGTGCCCTGTTATAGGTTTTAGCTATTCCACGTTGGATAATTATTGATCTGTTATCATTTGCTAAATCCTCTAGGGCTTGGTCTGCAGTGATGAAACTGAACCAATTCTCTTCATAATATGCTGTCTGGGACCAGTTCTCCGCAATGATTCCTCGAATAGATAGTGTTTCATAGTATCCGAGGGTGAAGCTGGTCAAGAACTCGACTGTTGCTGATTCTACACCAGTTATGCTTTCAGCCTTTGAAATCAAAGCGGTTGCGTTACTAGAGGGCGATATTGTGCCGCTGATGTCAGCTCCCACATCTGTATAGATAGATCGGATAATGTAGTCTTGTTCGCTGGCAAGTACAGCAACAGTTTGTACACCATAGCCCAAGACAAGTGCTAGCATGAAGACGACAGCAGCTGTTCTTGTGGGATTACGTTGGATGCTCCTAGTGGCTAGGGCACCAAGGTCTCCCATGCTTTTACTAATTGCTTTCTCAGATATTCTGAAAATGAAAGTTGAGCCTTGCACAGCAATCTTGCTGAATCCATAAATGAAAAGTATGATCGCGAAGGGACTGAGTGATTGGTCAATTGATAACCATATACCAAGCATAATCATCGCAAGAAAGCCTGGGTATGGAATTGAATATACTATCTCTTGGACGTTGATACCCAAAATCCATACGAAAATTTTGTATCCACCTAATATCAAAGCCGCCCATGCCAATGTTTTCCTGTATCCAGTAGATTGTGTGGCTGGGCTATATTCTCGTAGCGCTTCCACAGTAGATATTTTGGTTGCCTTTCGTGCTGCGAAATAAATGGATATACCTGCCACAAAACAGGCAAAGAAAATGCACCAAAATATTGTGTCCCATCCCAATGAATTAATGGAAACTGGTCTCCAAGGTCCAGTCCTAATGAAGAATGGAACGATGAGTAGTGCGATGAGGATGCCTCCAAAGCCAGTAAGGAGACCAATGATTGCCCCCTCGGTCATGTATAGCCGCAATATTGTGCCTCTTGTAAATCCCTTTGAAAGCAATAAGCCTGTTTCCCGTCGTCGTAAGTTGAAAGAGACATCACTCAAGGTAACTCCCATATAGATGGCGATAAAGAAAATCGGTAAAGCAGTAAATATGAAGACAAAGAGCAAAGCTGAACTAAGGAAGCTTAAGCTATAGAGCGCCAAGGACAGATGATTATTAATGTAACCGCCATAAATGAAGACTTCATTGGCAATTTGTTGCTCAATTGTTGTAAGCCGGCTTATGGTTCCCTGAATATCTACTGTGCTAATGACAGCTGCACGGTTTATATAAACTGAGATGAAAACCTCAAATTCAGGCCACCATCCCTGACTATCATAAAAGAAATCCAGAACAGGTTTTATTGTGGAAGTCCAGTCTATAATGAAGAGAAGGCGCTTTGATGCATATTCCCAATAATAGCTATCTCCGATGAGAATTCCCAAAGATTTATCGGTTGCTGAGAAAAAACCAGCAATTTCTAGTTCAAGGGTGCAATTTGTTCCATATCCGCCTCCAAGTGTCAGACTGATTGTATCATTAATTTCATATTCACTAGTACTGGCAGGGGATGTTAATAGATAGGTTTGATTGGCGCCAAGGGGTGTTGTTCCCGAGTCAATGGTGATGCCATCATATGTCACTGAATCATTCTCTATACCAACAAAAGCTTCATAACTCTCAGGAAGATAGGTTGGTCCCCAACTTACATTTTCCATCCGACTCTGAATCTCAGCATATTGAACATTGGCAACCCCGGCAACTTTGGGAACCAAGTTTTCAATTGAATTGGTTGAGATATCTCCACCCCATAAATAGACAGTCATATCGGTTGACACATCAGCGATAGCTTCATCAACCATGTCTCCAACAATCTCGTTGGATCCAATGTTAACTGTAGCAAACATAGTGGAGGATATGAGGACGCCTGCAATGACGGCGATGAAAAGTGGCCAACTTCGAATGATTCTCTTGAAGGCGTGGCCAATCATATATAACCTTCCGTTTATGTCTACCCAATAAGATAAGTATTTAAACCTTCATCTTCAGGCTTTCATTGAAAGAAATAATTGGCACTATTGAATTGGTGAAGCATATGAATGGAGAGGAACTCCCTCTAATTAGTGAGATGATTGAAGGGAGCCCGGAACGCTCTATGCGTGAACCTACCTTCGCATTATTCTCTGGTATCATTAACTTGCTTTACTCTTGGTGGCAATATCAAACAATACTTACACTGTTTAGCTATCTTGGATCTTATTTAGGAATTTTTTATGATCTAATCATTGAGATTTATTGGGCAATGCTAGTCGTTGGCATTTTCTGCGGCTTCATGATTCTACTTGGAGGACTAATGATGTTTGTGTTCAAGCCAAAGGCTGGCGGCGTCTTCACACTTATATTCTCAGTTTTGACTCTCATGTTGGGCATTGGATTTTTTGTAGGTCCTCTCCTTGGCATTGTGGGGGGTGCCCTAGCAGTTCAGCAAAAGAAGCTTCCTGAGCCTGGCGACTCCACTGAAATAATCTAAAGAATAACGCTGCTATTGACTGGCTAGTTTCGTAATGAATGCTACTATTCGTTCAATTGCAGCCATAGCAACTTTCTTTCCCTTTTCTGGGTCTGCACGGGTTGCATAACCAATGGTTCCTGATTCAGTGAAGTCAGTCATATCGAAAGTGGGCATGAAATTGGGAGGCTCTGGAAACATGGTTGCCTTGGTGAATCCAGGGACAGGTTCCCGTCCAGGCTCATCTATCAGTTTATCCTTAAGCACTCGTTGTTCCAAAGCCCATGTGACAGAGGTTTCCATCTCATCAGCATGGAAATGAGGCGGCTGAAAAGTCTCCTTTACGAGATCTGCCACAATCTGCCACCAAGCAATTTGAACACACCAAAGTCCTGCATCGTGTAATTTACGCAAAGCGATGGAAAGTGCTGGTGTATTTCCTCCATGCGAGTTCATGATAACAAGTTTCTTAGCACCATGCTTTGCAAGGCTCATCCCAATATCTACAATCAGTTCGATGAAGGTTTCATGTTGTAAGGTGATAGTTCCTGCAAAGGACATGTGATGTGGCGAGACACCATAAGATACTAGAGGTGTTACAACAGTTTTCACTTTAGGCCATAGCTGCTCAGCAACAGCATGAGCAAATTTCTCAGCCAAATAAGCATCATTATCCAAAGGCAAACCAGGACCGTGTTGCTCAGTCGATCCAACTGGGATAATAGCTATATCTGTCTCCTGGAAGAGTGTCTCTGCTTCCTGCCAAGTCATCTTCGCTAGAAGAAAGGGTTTTACATCTGTCAAGATATCCGCACCCATGTGCTGGTTATGCTAATCTTATATTGTACTGCTTGATAAGTCAGTACTACAGATTTTGATTTATTGGATTGAAGCTGGTTAAGTTCCTTCAGCATAGTCGGTTGCGTAGCGTTGTTGTGCTGGTGTTAGTTTGTCTATTTTTATGCCCATTGAGGTTAATTTGAGTTGAGCAACTTCTTCATCGATTTCTTTGGGAAGTAGGTGTACTGAATTAGAGAGTTCTTTGCCTTGTTCCTTCAGATATAGCATGGCGAGGAATTGGTCAGCAAAGGACATATCCATCACTGATGAAGGGTGTCCCTCTGCTGCAACTAGATTGACAAGACGACCTTCGCCCAAAATATAGATGTGTTTTCCATTTGGCAAAGTATATTCGTGATTGTTATCTCGGACCATTCTATCGCTTTTCGCCAACTTAGCAAGAGCTTCTATATTTACCTCGACGTTGAAGTGACCTGCGTTACAAAGAATGGCACCATCTTTCATATGAGGGAAGTGCTCTTTTGTAATCACATCTTTCATTCCTGTTGTCGTGATGAAAACATCGCCCTGTGGAACAGCTTCTCGCATTGGCATTACACGGAATCCTTCCATCCGTGCCTTCAAGGCTTGGATTGGATTTACCTCCGTTACGATAACTTCTGAGCCAAGGCCGCGCGCTCTGTGTGATACTCCGCGACCACAGTGTCCATATCCTGCTACCACTATTGTGCTGCCTGCAAATAGTATGTTGGTTGCTCGCAAAATGCCATCAAGGGCTGATTGACCGGTGCCATGTACATTATCCATCTCCCACTTTGTATCAGCATCATTGACAGCAATAACTGGGTAGAGTAGTTTTCCATCTGCTGCCATAGCTCGTAGTCTGTGTACGCCTGTGGTGGTTTCTTCAGCAGCGCCAATCACATTCTCTGCAAGCTTTTGTTGTTTTGTGTGGACAGTAAATATCAGATCTGCGCCGTCGTCTAGGGTCATCTGGGGTTTAATCTTGAGAGTTTGCTCAATGCACCAGTAATATTCTTCTTTGTTGAGTCCATGCCAAGCAAAAACGGATATGCCATTTGCAGCTAATGCGGCAGCAACATCATCCTGTGTAGAGAGTGGATTGCATCCACACCAAGCTACTTCAGCGCCAGCTGCAATAAACGTCTTTACAAGTACTGCTGTTTCTTTTGTCACATGCAAGCAGCCCGCGATTCTGTAACCTTTTAGAGGCTTGGTCTTTGCAAATTTCTTGCGAAGCTGCATCAAGACAGGCATCCTCGATTCTGCCCAGTCTATCTTTAATTGACCCTGATTAGCGAGTCCTAAATCTCTAACCTTGAAATCAGTCAAATACTGACACCTGCATCAGCATCAACATTTCTCCACTTAAGCATTTCACCACTTTTCAGAGGGGAAAAAGGATGGTATATTAGAAACGAAATCTAGGCATAATTTAGTGATAACTGGTTTTCATAGCCATTGTCTTTAATAGAAAAAAGCAATACCGTTTAAGAAACCAAACTTGCTAATACAAATATGAAATATTGACTAGAGGACGTAATATGCCGGAACTCCCAGATTTAGAAGTTACAAAGCATGTACTCAACCGGCGTATTGCCAACAGCACTACAGAAAAAGTTGAACTCCTCGATCCTATTGTGCTTCGTCGACCAACCGCTGAAATTTTCCAACGGGAATTACTCAACCAAACCCTAAAGGAGGTTCAACGATATGGCAAGTTCCTTATTCTCAAATTCACTCCTTCCAATCGGTTAATAATTAATCCTATGCTTGCTGGGGTCCTAACTCTTCAGCCTCCATCAGATCGGATTCTGCGAAGGACTGGATTTCGGCTAAGTCTATCCAATGGTCTTGACCTTCGTTATCACGATAAAAAGCGCATGGGCAAGGTCTATCTACTTCTTGGCGATGAAACCACAGCCCTAATACCCACCTTTAATGAGCAGGGTCCAGATGCCCTTGACTCATCTCTAACACAAGATGTGTTTCTGAAGCGTATCCGCAAATTCCATGCCATGATTAAACATGTGCTTCTAAATCAGCGGTTTATTGCTGGACTTGGCAATGCATATGCAGATGAAATCCTATTTGTTGCCCATATTAACCCATTTCGAAAACGCAGAACCCTAGCACCTGAAGAAATCACATCATTATATCAATCCATGTTAATTGTCCTCCGTAATGCAATCTCGACCATCGCAGCACGTGCAGGTGAACATCCTCCTGCAAAGATTCGTGATTTTCTGCAAATCCACGGGAAAGGTGGAGAACCCTGTCCTTCATGCGGGACAGTAATTTCGTCGGTGAAATCAGGCATCCGAATAGCCAACTTTTGCAGACATTGCCAACAGTAAAAATTTATCAGTTTTGAGAAGGGAAAGAACCGTTAAAAGCAGCCATGCCAATTAGTAAATGGGTAAATTCTAGGCCTCAAACGAAAGAGATGCGGTAGAATGGTTCTCTTCGGCATTTGGCTAATCGATTCAACAAGTGGTCTTCCACTAGCGTATACTACAACTCCTGGCTTCAACATCAATGCTGACCTCTTCTCTGGTTTCATCACAGCATCTCATGACTTTGCACATGAGGCTTCTGGCGGAACACTAGAAACGATCGCCCTTGGGAATTTTAAATTAATAATTCGTCGTAGTCCACTCGCATTGAAGGTTCTGGCTGTGGGTGCTAACGATCCAGAAACACGCTATTTACGCTTCTTTCAAGATCTTGAGGAACGAATAAGTCCGATTCTTGTTCCCGTTCATAAGCGCCCAGAAGGTCTATCTGGCGTTCCAGGTTCGCTTCGGAAACGTTTGGAGGAAGTTATTTCAATTGAACTTGAAGCTTTTTCCACCCGCAAGGCGCCCTCTGACCTTAGTGAATTGTCGGTTCTCAGTGAAGAACCAGCAAGGCTCCTGCTCCAAGCCCTTATAGAAAGGAAGGGTGTTCAGCTTGTACCTGAACCTTCTACAACTGGTGAATGTTATTCATATCCTCTTGCAGAATCAATTACTGGACTATCGGATGAGGAGACCGTAAAATTACTTGACCGATTAGCTGAATATGGCCTTTTACTCACCGAACCTATGGATACCTCTCTTAGTTGTCCTAATTGCAGTTCTCTAAACCTTCACCCACGTCTTCTCTGTCCATCATGCAAAACACCTGCACAACCCGTTTCTCTCTATGAGCATCTTACATGCGGCCATATTGGTATCAGACCTCCTGATGGTGAACAACTTAAGTGTTCAATTTGTAAGGATACTAAGTATAGTGCCCAGGAATTCCGATTATTTCTTGGCTTTCAATGTTCTTCCTGTAACTCATTCTTTAAAACACCGAGCTTAATCTTCGTATGTCATAGTTGTAGAGAAAGCCTTGAACCTGAAAAAGCAAGTGTCAAGGTTCTCTCAAAATACCTGTTGAATCCTGCTTTGGTCTCCGAACTTGACACTCTTCTAAAAGCTAGTAGACCATCAGGTGGAATTATGGCGCGCCTTAAAGCAAAGCTTAGCGCTACTTCACAAACTGAACCTTCTGATGAAGATGAATCTCCTATTACTCCTGAAAAGCCAATTGAAGTAATGGAGAGAGAGGAACCTTCAGTTGTTACTGTAACCCCTGAAAGAATAATAAGTGAAGAGAAAATCGAGGCTTCATCACCTGTTCACTCTACTGCTTCTTCTACTATTGGAGACGATGAAGCTGCCATTTTACAGGAATTAGAGGAATTAGATAAGGCTCTCAAAAATAACAAGATATCAGAAGGAGAATATGACCGTAGCTTTGTGCGTCTCCGCCTTAAGCTTCGGGTTCTTCGTACCCAATCTGCTGATGGCAAATAACTGCTTTGTGCCCTGTTTTTTATATACGAGGGGGGCATTAAAATAGAACCTTGAAACTCCGCATAACAACTTGAAGTCCCCCCTTTATCCTCATACCATTTGAAAATAATCTAGGTAAGGTGAAGCAAATTGACTATTTCAAGAATCGCCGTTATTGGTGCAGGCGCCATGGGATCTGGAATCGCCTATCAAGCCGCACGCTACGGAATTGAAGTTAATCTAAATGACATTAAACAAGAATACCTTGACAAAGGCATGAGCGGCATCAAGAACATGGTAAGAACCGGCGTTGATAAGGGCAAAATCGCCTTAAAAGATGCCAAAGAACTCCTTGATCGTATTCATCCCGTTCTTGACCTTGCTGAAAGTGTCAAAGATGTCGATCTTGTCGTCGAAGCAATTTTTGAAAACATGAAAGTCAAAAAGGAACTCTTTGCCAAAATAGAGGATGCCGCCAAACCAGAGACTATCTTTGCCTCTAACACATCCTCCCTTAGCATCAGTGAAATTGCTACCGCTACAAAGCGTCCTGATAAGGTTGTTGGTACTCATTTCTTCAATCCCGTTTACACAATGAAACTAGTTGAAATTGTAGTTGGCAAGGAAACCTCTAATGAGACAGTCGAGGCAGCTATCGAGTTTTCTAAGCAACTACAAAAAACACCGGTCAAGGTGAAGGATTCACCTGGTTTCATCGTTAACCGAATTCTCATCCCAGTTCTATCGGAAGCTGTTAAAATACTTCAGGAAGGCTTAGCCACACGAGAAGACATCGATACCGCTATGACACTCGGTGCTAACTTTCCCGCAGGTCCACTCCAGCTAGCTGATTTCGTGGGATTGGACATCGCAAAAGCGACAGCTGACACCTTGGCAGCAGGACTGGGTGATTGCTATGCACCACCCAAGCTGTTAGTGGAAAAGGTGGAAAAAGGCGAACTCGGTATGAAATCTGGTAAAGGTTTCTTCGAATACACATAACCCCTGAATTATGAACAACAAGGAGGAATACAACAAAATGGAAACTCTCACGTACGGTGTCGAGGGTCATTTCCTTGCTGATACTGAGCAAATAGGTGTTATCACCCTCAACCGTGCTGCAAAACTCAACTCTATTAACCCGAAATTAGTTGAAGAATTCAATGAGCTCCTCGATAAAATCGAGAAAGATAACAACGTTCGTGTCGTCATTATTCGATCAGCCTCAGAGAAAGCATTCTCTGTAGGAGCAGATCTCTCAGCTGCTGCCCAGCTGGCACAAGACTTGGAGAAAGGTCGTAAGTTTCTAGCTGCGGGGCAAGCATTGTTCAGGCGTATCGAAAGTTTTCCTAAGCCTGTTATCGCTGAAATTAATGCCCTTACTTTAGGTGGCGGATTGGAGATGGCAATGGCTTGCGACATCCGAATAGCTTCAAAGGATGCAAAACTTGGTAATCCCGAAGTTAAGCTAGGTCTTCTTCCCGCGTGGGGTGGAACCCAGCGTATGCCAAAGATAATCGGGCTTGGCAAGGCAAAGGAACTCATACTCACAGGGAAGGATATCCCTGCAGAGGAAGCCTACCAATACGGTCTCGTAAATAAGGTGGTTGAACCTGACGAACTTCACTCTGAAACTCTTTTCATAGCTCAGCAAATAGCTGATAATGCCCCCATTGCAGTCGCATTATCAAAAGAGACACTGAACATGGCACTATCAGTGCCAATAGAAAAAGGCAATGAAGCTGAACTCGAAGCCTGTATCAAATGCTTCCAAACTGAAGATATAGCCATCGGCATTTCCGCTGTGTTCTCCAAATCCAAAGCCAAATTCAAAGGCAAATAAGCAGAAATAACTCCTATATCCATCTAACTAAACCATTGAATTGAAAAATACAAAAGATACAATTAATGAGAATTGCTAAAAACCTGAAAGAAATTCTTGAGGTGAAAAATAAGTGGCAATACCTAAAGTCGCGATTGTTGGCATTGGTCACAGTAAATACGGCAAACGCGGCAAAATCATTAACGAAGATATTGAAGGTGAAAAAGCGACCTACCCTGCTGTTACCCTAAGAGAACTCGCCCATGAATCCTATTTCCCAGCCCTCGAACATGCAGGAATAACAAACGACGATATCGAATCCTCCGTCATTGGCATCGCAGCTGAAGCCTTTGCAGGGCAAGGAGCTGCAGCAGCCCTTGTTGCTGACGAAGTTGGCATTATTGGCAAACCTACTATGCGCGTTGAAACTGCTTGTGCAACAGGATCCACTGCTATCAGAACGGCATGGGCGCAAGTTGCTTCTGGACAGTTTGATGTCGTAGCAGCTATCGGCTGCGAAACCATGACTTGGGTCAGTAGCGCCTATGCAACTGAACTCATGTCAGTGGCAGGTGATCATCGCTGGGAGTATGTTTATGGCATTAGCTTCCCGACATTCTATTCATTATATGCTGCACGAAAAATGGCTGTAGATGGATTGACTCGTGATCAACTATCCATGGTTTCAATGAAAAGCCATGAATATGGCTACTACAATAAGCTCGCTCATTTGCGTCGAAAGATTACACTTGATGATGCAAATCAAGCAGTACCGATAGCTATGCCATTACGTCTTTATGACTGCTGCTTAATTAGTGATGGTTCAGCTACAGTGATTCTTGCTAACGAAGAAAAGGCTAAAGAAATGTCTAGTGACCCTCTCTGGATAACAGGTGTTGGCTGCTCCTCTGATACAATGCGGGTTACTGATCGTCCCAACTTGACTAACATCGGTGGTTCACAACGAGCAGCCAAAATGGCATATAAGCAAGCTGGAAAAGAACCCAAAGACATTGACGTCGCCTACGTGCACGACTGCTTCAGCATCGCTGAAATCATGGCTTATGAAGACCTTGGATTTTGTGAACGGGGGCAAGGTGGAAAATGGATGGAAGATCGTGGATCATACATCGACGGACCTGGCGTTCCTGTCAACGTAGATGGTGGTCTAAAGTCTAAAGGGCATCCACTAGGTGCCACAGGAATCGGACAAGTCGTAGATGCCTACAAACAAATCTATAACAAAGTTGAAAAGCAACGGCAAGTCCCCAATGTAAAAGTCGCCCTCTGCCATAATGTAGGGCAGCACGGACAATTCGCTAATGTTCTAATTTTGGAGCCCTGAGGTGAGAAACAATGAGTGAATTACAGATGGGTATCGTACACGAAGTATTTGGAGCAGCAAAACAACGTATGACCGCTGGTTTCCATAAGTTCATTGAAGGCTTAAAAGAAGGAAAATTCCTAACTACGCAGTGTAAGAAATGTGGTAAGAAGTTCATGCCTCCGCGTTTCAGGTGTCCTTGTGGTGGCACGGAAATGGAATGGTTTGA
>JABXGU010000093.1 GCA_016550415.1 archaeon
GGAGATAACTGAGCCCCAACTCAAAGCCGCCACCAACAAGGTCATCAATTAGTTTAATGCCTGAGGTGATGCGATTCTGTTGATGCTGTTGTTGCTGTGCCAAAGCATACGCGGTTTGGAACAAATCATCGTTTTCTGTCAATAAATTGCACTCTCAAGGAAATTTGGGGTCAAAACGGACACCATTCTTTCCTTGTCAAATACCCTCAAAAGCCACACAAAACAAGCAATCACACCTTTTGAAATCTATTATTCACTGCGAAGCTGCCTTGTTTGTTATTGCCATTCCTTGAAGTTGGTTTGCTTTCTTAGAGTGCTTTCATTTTTCCGTCGCGTATGATTATCTGGTGGAGAATGCGGCTATCCGTGTTTGGGTCATCAGGCTTTGCTACTGCAACCACTTCAATGTAATTGTCGAGTGGACCACCGCTTATCTTCTCTGCAAGGGATTCTTGTATTTGAAAAACGCCTGCACTGTTGTTCATTTCAATCAAAATGCGGATTGGTCTCTCTTCTCCCTTCTGAATCGTGACTTTCTCAATCGCAAGGGCACTTACTGTGTGAATCGAGACGCTTCCTCGATCGAAGGCTAATCGTCCTCGTCCCTTCGTCATGTCTGTACCATCAGCAATACCGACAAGTGCTGATTCGTCGGTCAAATCCTTGATTTCGAAGCGATGCGCATAGATACAGTGTAGAATGTGTCCTCGAATCTCATACATGATTTCTGGTTCCTGATAAATTTCAGGAAGTAGTCGGTTAAGCAATGGAATTGCTAGATAGACGCTGTGAAGATTATGATCATCTCGATGAACCTGAATGCCAATATCATGAAGTAAAGCTCCAGTCATTACAATGAGATAGACATCATCCTCATCTGCTGCCTTTTCTTTTAGTGCACTTGTTGTGACTCCATTTTCATTGAGCAGCTTTAGCATTGACAAAGCATTTGCTGCTACAATCTTAACATGGACATCACCATGATCATTGTATTTCATCTTGGAAACAGCGATGTAGTTCGCTATGTCCCAGTCAGCGTTTACCTCAGGATCATCGCGGAGAAGTTCCCACATCTTCTTTGCCTTTGGGTATTTAGCTACAATTTTAGTAATTGTTTTTTCAGCAAATTCTTGCAGGCTCTTATAAGATTCAGGAAGTGTAATCTCGAATCCTTTTCCAGTTTCAATTTTTGCCAATATTAAACCTCCAAATTGGGTAGGAACTCAACGAACTTTGTTATAACTATTATTAATTATAAACTGAAAAAACGCTTAAGCAAATTCAAAACATCCCTTGCAAGTTATAATCTGCAGTAGGTCGATATGGCAAAGAGATTAAGTTAGGCAAAGACACAAGGTAGCAGACATAACTCTGTGATAAGTAACTGCTTTAGGTGGGTGTAAGGACTTTGAAAACATCTTCAACTTCTTTTAATGTGCGACGAGTTAAGCGGCAAATAGAGGTACTTGTCGGAAAAGAGAATGTAACCGACGAGGAAGTTGACAAGATATGCTACTCCCGAGATGCATGGGCACTCCGCATTATCCGTCTTGGACAACTGATTACTAGTCCACAACCTGACCTCATAGTCTGGCCCCAAACAACAGAGCACATTCAGAGAATCCTAAAAATAGCTAACACTGAACGCATTCCAATAACTCCCGTCTCTGGAGGTGGCGGTGTCTGTGGAGGCGCCCTTCCCATCAAGGGCGGCATCATTCTGGACCTTAAGAAGATGAACCATGTTCTTGACCTCGACGAGACATCACTAACTGTCACATTGGAACCAGGCATCTTGGGACAGGAACTTGAAGAGTGGCTAAATGCTCGTGGCTACACTTCTGGACACTATCCATCTTCAATGTTCAGTTCAGCTTACGGAGGATTCGCAGCAGCCCGTTCAGCTGGTGTACTTTCCTCAAAATATGGAAAAATCGAAGACATGATTACAGGCATCGAGGTTGTGCTTCCAAATGGAGAATTATTGGAGACAAAGGCTGTTCCCCGTTCATCCATGGGCCCTGACCTGAAGCAACTCTTCATCGGGTCTGAGGGAACCTATGGAATTATAACAAAAATCACTCTCAAAATTTGTCCAATGCCTGAAACTACAAAATTTGCCTCCTTCCTCTTCCCCAATCTGCACTCAGGAATGGAGGCAGTCATCAAAGTGTTTCGACGCGAACTACGTCCAGCCCTTATCCGACTCTACGATGAAAACGAAACACGCTTCGTAATGAGCCGCTTCAAATCTCCCCCAGAAGGCTCCTGTATCCTTAACTTCATTTACCAAGCAACAAAAGACATCACAAGCCTAGAGAAACGAGTCATTGGAAAAATCTGTCAAGATGCTGGAGCTGAAGATATGGGTCCCGCCCCATCAAAGCACTGGTGGAATAACCGCTTCGACCTTTACTATCCCTCAAAAATGAATATGGGCCCTGGCATGGTCTATGATGTACTCGATGTGGCATCCAGCTATGCCAACCTCGAAAAGATGTACTGGGACATGAGACATGCCATCGAAGACCTTGGCATAGGCACAATGAGCCACTTCTCCCACTTCTACCCGGACGGCGGCAACATCTATGTCATCTTCATCGGTCATGCAGGCTCACCAAAAGAAATCGAGCAAAAATACGAACAGGTCTGGAAAGTGGGACTGGAAGCTGCTCACAAAGCAGGCGGCACACTAAGCCATCAACATGGCGTTGGAATGCTTAAGGGTGCTTGGATGCGCCGTGAGCATGGTTCTGCTGGTTTTGCTTTGCTTCAGGCGATAAAGCAGTATCTGGATCCTATTAATATCATGAATCCTGGTAAGTTAGGTTTTGATGGTGGGCAATAATTAGAGTTCACCGATATCCTCATTCCATAGTTCTGGGTTCGTCTCGATGAACTCTTGCATCATTTGCTTGCACTCATCAAGGTCAAGGTCAATTACTTCGACTCCATGAGATTCCATGAATTCTCTGGCTCCGGGAAAGGTGGCGGATTCTCCTGCGAAAACACGTTTGATTTTAAATTGCACAATTGCTCCAGCACACAAGTAACATGGCATCAAAGTCGAATAGAGTGTGGTTCCAGAATAGCTTCCAACTCTTCCTGCCCTCTGGAGACAATCGATTTCAGCATGAAGAATAGGGTCATTCTTCTGAACACGCCGGTTATGTCCCCTCCCAATGATTTTTCCATCTTTCACAAGAACAGACCCAATCGGAATACCTCCCTCACGAAGACCCTGTCGCGCTTCTTCGATTGCAGCCTTAATGAAATTATCCATAACTAGCATCTCCATTTTTACTAAAGCAATAATTTTCAAAATGCTTTGTTGACTTATACCTCGTTTGCGCAGTCTGTTAGCAAATGTTAAGTTCCAATTTAACCTATTGACTGATAAGTCTAATTCCTCAATCAAGAGTTGCGTAAATGTGACGACTCCCTCTTCCAAGGCAACCACAGAATCCCTAGATGCTTATGGTAGTGTAAACAGGCTTTGTAGTCTCTGTAGCTGGATGTGCCGCCACTCCTGCCCAACACATCTCGTTACGCGATCCGATGCATGCAGTCCAACCGGTCGAGCACTAATCATTGAACTCTACCGGGGAGGAAAAAGCGCATTCACAGAAGCGGCAGTAAACAGGTTATACCAATGCAATTTGTGTAGCGCTTGCAGACTCTGGTGCAAACCCCAGCATGATCTTCCTCGCATTATTGAACTAGCTCGTGAACGAATTGTACAAGAACACCGCGCACCAAAGGGTCTTCTTGACCTAGATGAAATCGTAACAACACATGGCAATGTCTATGGAGAACCTACTTCCCGGCGATTCACCATCCCCAAATCAGAATCTTACCCGCTAAACAAGAACGCTCATGTCCTCTATTTTGTTGGTTGCACGACTTCATACCGTCATCCTGAGATAGCCAAAGCAACTGTCAAGATTCTTACATGTCTTGGTATCAAAGTTAGTCTCCTCACCGGGGAAAAGAGCGAAGTGTGTTGTGGCTCTCCCCTCATACGAGCAGGCTTCACCGACAATGCTAAGGCGCTAGCAAAGCAGAACATCGACGCCATAATAGACGCTGATATCAGGACCGTAATTACTACTTGCCCCGGCTGCGCCCGTGCATTAAAAATCGATTATCCTAAACTTGGTTTGCCATTACCTGAGCATTTCAAAGTCCTTCATATCACTGAATTGCTCACGAAACACCGGACCCAACTTGCTTCTCACATTGTCCGCTCACCCTTCTCGTCAAAGGGTAATGGAATCCCCATCATGACATACCATGACCCCTGTCATATGGGACGTGAACTTGGCATTTATGACCCTCCTCGCCAACTCATTAGTCTCCTTCCCAAAGTTCAATTCGTTGAATTATCACACAGTCGTGACCATGCTGATTGCTGTGGAGGCGGCGGAGTGCTTCCCAAAACATTTCCAAATCTTGCCACAGAAATAGGAAAACGTCGAATAGAAGATTCAATCCAAATTGGTGCACAATACATTACAAGCTGCTGCCCCAATTGTAAGCAACATTTCAAAACTAGCCAAGACTCAATTAATGATGCCAACAAACCCGTGCCAATTGACCTTATGGAACTGATTGCTCATTCATTGAAATGATGACTCAGCAATTTTCTAGTTAATCTATTTTCATCATACTGGCAATTGCTCCAACCATCCCGAATGGAATAACGTTGAAGGCTTCAGCGTACTGATATTTTGGCTGCTTGCCCATATTCTGCGCTGTCATAGTTACCCAGAAACGGACAGCTTCCTTCCAATCCATTTTCTCCAGAATAGGGATTTCCATATTGGTGATTTTAAGGCGGTGTTGGGTTTCCTCCAATAACATTTGCATTTGACTCTCATATTGTTGGAGCGCCTTAATCTTGGTCTCCAGCACTTCTGTGATGTCAATGTAAATGTTGGGATTGGGGCTATTCCACCCACACAGTTGGGATACATAATGGGGTTTGAGGCCCTGTTCTCTGTGTTCGGGATAATAGAGGTTGTAGTGACTTGTGAAGCAAGCCTCGTAAATGGTTCGACCAGCAGCCTGGTGGTCTGGGTGTGGTTCATAGGGACAATTTGGATCAAAGCTGAACACTACATCTGGACGAAAGCGACGAATTACTTCGGTGTATTGACGACGGAGCTCCAAGCCTGCTGTCAGCTCTCCATCTGGAATTCCAAGGTTAATGACTTCTTCAATGCCGAGGGTTATAGCTGCTCTTTGTGCTTCATCCTTTTCAATCTCAATCATCTGCTCCAAAGTCATTTTAGGATCGAAGGTCCCCTTTTCTCCATAGGTGGAACAAAGGTTGAAGATCTTGTGTCCTTGCGCGGCTAGCTTAGCAATAGATCCACCTGCAAAGAAGGCTGCATCATCAGGATGAGCTTCTACGATAAGGATTCTCAATGGCTTCTTTGAAGAGAAAAGCAAATCAGTCATGGACGTCACTACACAATGGCTGGGTCCAGCATTTCATTTAATATTAATGTGGATGTCAATATTTGCATTTATGGTTGTGGATAAACAGTGTCTAGGAATAAGTCTCAAGTAGAACCGGTAGTCTATCAGATTGGCGGATGCACAATTGGTGGTCGACGCGGAGAATACCCCACTGCAATTATGCTCTCTATCTTCCATCACGGAGATAGAACTGTTTCCAATCATAAGTCCGGAGAGTTCGATAAAGTCCGTGCTCGCCGATATATCAACCGAGCACTAAAACTCAGTTCGACCACGGGAAATCCAATCATTCTCGATGTACTTGCTGAAACACCAAAAGCTATGGAAAACTATCTTACATTTATCGCTGAAGCAGCACCTGAAACTCCTTTCTTGATTGACAGTGCTTCACTTGAAACTCGACTTGCTGGAGTGAAAATAATAGAAGAGGCGGGTCGCGCTAAACTCGCCATCTACGACTCCATCTCACAAAAAACCACAGACGAAGAACTAGAAGCACTAGGCAAATCAGGAATCGAAACTACCATTCTCCTTGCACACAGCCCCACAATTCTTAAACCAAATGGTCGCCTTCAAGTATTGAATGGGACAGCGAACCAAGAGGGGTTACTGGCAAAAGCAAAGCGTGCTAAAATAACCAAGACCTTGGTAGACACTGTTGCACTTGATCTTGCAGGTCTAAGCATCGCAGCCGCATCAATGCCCATTGTGAAACGCGCACTTGGACTTCCTGTAGGTGCTGGATCTGCTAACAGCGTCGCGCTCTGGCGTCGAAGCAAGTTGATTTCACCAGCTGCCAAAAGGTATCTCTCGTCCGCAATATGTACATACCTTCAATGTTGCGGCGCCAACTTTATCCTACCAGGTCCAATTCACCGAGCTCCACGTTACTTTACTGCAATCTCTGTGACAGATGCATTATTTGCCTATGCTTCTCCGGATGAAGATTTTCCACCACCTGCCCCGAAAATGAAAAGTCACCCTCGCTATAATGTCCTCTAGAATCTCCATCTTTCATCCTACAATCAATTATTGTATCTCTAAAAGAGAATCTGTTTTTCCTTCCAACCTCGGATGTTCACGTTGCAACCGCTAAAAAAGGTTAAGAAAAGATATATGAATATAAAGAGTACAAAATTTGTATTAATGACGACAGATATAATGTGTCTAGGAAAAAGGTGACACGAGATGGATCTTGGTTGGAAGCTTTTCATCCTTGGCTGCATCTGTGGTGGAATTGTTATAGCGCTTTTTGTGATACTGAATTTACCGGTTGCTGAGGGCTATTATGTACCAGTCATTCTAAGTGAAGTTTTACCACCTACTATTAGTTTGATAATTTGGGTTATCATAGTAGTTCTAATTTTTTGCACAATGTTCCTTCTAGCTGCTCCAGCAATTCTAGACCAGTATGAACGAAGAAAGTACGGGACTTATTGAATGTATCTTTCTTTTGTGGAGTTGCCAACTCATAGAGTTGAAAGTGTGTGGGATATAAGGAGTGTTGGGTAAGGTTCACTCACTATAATGTCCTCTAAGTCTCTGAAATTATAGATATCAGCTAGACATGTGGAGAAGCTAGTCTTCACTGAAATCAGCTAGACTTTTTTGAGGAGGCGCTTCTCGTTCTTCTCGCTTCTCCTCCTCTGTTTTATTATCATATTCTGAAATAAGAATCTCCTTTTCTCGTTTCAATCGAGGATGATCGCAACACATACGAATTCCTGGTGGGAGAACTAGTTTTGATGTTAATTTGCCATGCACGCGAATTCTTTTTCCACAATTCCTGCAACGGTAAATTGTATAATATTTGAATCTAGCCAAAGTTATGACCCTGCCTCGATAAGGAAACTTATGTTATTGGTGCATCAGCAAACTCAAGGATATACTCGCTATCTCTTGGGCATTAATACAGAATAAGGCAAACCAGAATAAAAAGGTTGATGGATTTATACCTTTGAGGCTAAGCAAAACAACTCATTACGTTTTAAATTGTAAATACAAGACGCTCCCACTCCCTCAAAGACTTTGGAATCAGATTTGGGCCAATGGCTAATTGGATTACCCTAGTACTTAAGGCATTGTAAGATAAAATAGAAACTGGTGTTATCTTTGGGCAGAGTTCTCAAAGGCGTGTTAGTCGGTGCTGCCATAATCATTATCTTCTCCCTATTGGCGGGATGGACTACAATATTCCCTAAATGGGCCGCTGATTGGCTGCCTTTGATTTGGTTCCTCGTTGGTTGTATCACAATAACTCTAGTTGGGGGGGTTCGGTTGTTCCGAGCTTTAATCACTACCCTTGCAATTTACCTTAGTGCGATAATTCTCATTACACTCATCGATTTCCTTTGGGCAGATATTGCGTTTGGACCGTTTCAACTTGGTTCTGTCTCCAGCGTGTGGGCTGCAAACCAAGCTCAGATTCTTACGTGGATTCCCCAGCTCCAATTCTTAGATGAATTGGCAGTCATTATCAGCAACATAGTATCCGAGACATTTATCCGCAATATCTTGTTCAATTTGGTATCCTATTCTTTCTTTGCTGTACTTAGCATGATACTCGCTGCTTTGGCTAGTCTTACAACACGGCAGGCTCCTGTAGTTTCTACTATGCCTCCTGAAACCTCCAGTTCAAGCCCAATCCGCAGCCCACTAGGAGCAGCCCAGACGCCACCAAAAATGAGTATGCCACCTGCACAGTCCAGGGAAGGTAAAATGCCAAGGACGCCAGCACCCAGTGCTAAGGCTATCGCTGAATTACATGGCAAGCCAACTAAGGGATTGAAATCGGTGGACCAAACTGCACCACGTGGACAATCACGATGCCCGCACTGTAATGCTACTGTCATCATTGGATCACATTTCTGCAACGCATGTCAAAGGGAGTTCTGACAAGGGTTCTGTAACCATCGCTGAATTAATCCGTGTTAGCCTTTGTATTGATGATATTCTATTGTCTAAATGGGAGAAGCAAATACCACAGTTCTTTGTAGTTCTCTATAGTCTTGAGAGTGATTTACTCAAAGATGGATTTTTTTAAGCATAAAGCTTTGAGCAACTAATAGAATGAATAGAAGGATTCAACTATGACAACACTTGGTAAGCAAGTCTTCGAATGTCCCAATTGTGGAACATTATTCATAGCCACGACAGTGATGTCTTTTGGTCATGCTGGTCGAGATTCAGACTTTTACCCAAAATTTTGGGGTGCTAATCCACTCCCCTTCTTTGTTAAGGTGTGTCCGTCATGCTCTCATGCTGATTACGATTCTGGATTCAAAATAGGCGGATGGGATGAATCTAAGGAGTTGCCTTCTGAGCCAAAACTTAGCTGCTGGCGAAAATACGAATTGGTCGCTGAACAGCAACAAAAACGGAAGGAAGCACTACTCTCGATTGCTCGAACCTATCAACAAGCCAGTTGGTGTTGTCGAACTGTTGATGGCACTGTTGCAAAAATGGAGCAGGTTTTCCTCCGTAAAGCACTAGACTTTTTCGAAAAAGCTTTAGTCGGGAATTTAGTGTCAGATGAAGAACTACCTGCTATCACTTATCTAGTCGGCGAATTATATCGGCGTACAGGTGATAATACCTCCGCCCTTGAATGGTTCGTGAAGGTTTCTCCATTAGTTGAAGGAAGTGATAAATACGGGTGGCTTCTCAGGCTTGTGGAGAATCAATCTGCCATGACTAAAAATCCAACAATGGAAGAGTGAATCTCGTCTTAAGATTTGAAAATAGTATTTTGGAGGAACCGAGTTTGCAGGATTTGGGCAATGGGTTGATTCTTCGATGTGCGAAGGAATCTGATATCAAATTACTGTTGGAACTTGTTAGTATTTTATTTTCTCAAAATGTTGTTCCCTTTTTAAGTCGATTCTTGAAAGATTTTCCTGATTTTGCAATAGAGGATTTTTTTATCATATTTGATACAAATTCGGGAAAGATTGTGGCTACTCTGTGTCTCATACGTTCTACCTGTGTTCTAAACGGTACCGAGTTTCCTGTTGGACATATGGGAATCGTTGGAACCCATCCTGACTATCGAAATCAGGGACTTATTCGGAAATTAAATGAAGCCTTCGAAGCACGGGCAGCAGAATATAATTTACCGATGATTGTAATAGCTGGAATACCATTCTTCTATCGAATATTTGGTTACGAATATGCAATATCTATGGGTGGGACACTTCTTGTACCTTCCGAGTCTATTCCCGCTCTGAAGCAGGGCGAAAAGGAACCAGTCACAATAACCAAAGTAACTGCAAAATCATTTCCAGAATATCTAAGATGCCGGGAAAAGGGCAACACCTACTTGGATTTTTATCGCAAACTAACTCAACGAGATTACAATTTCCTATCCGGGGGTGAGCTCGGAGAAGAAGGTACAATTGAACTCTACCTCGTCAAACAAGGAAACAATGCTGTTGGATCATTCAATTTGATAGCTGCTTGGGGAAACATGGAAATTCGAGAGCTCTGGCTTGAAGACGCCCAATTCATTCCCTCAATCCTTCGTTTCGCCAAAGAGATAAGCAAAAAGTTGGGCCAATCCTTACACGTACAGAAACCTTCCAAAGAATCACTGATTCCAGTCCTTGAACAAATCTCTAGAACAACCTTCGGAAAAGCATACGCTTGGTATGTCCGAATTCCATCAATCAAGCGTTTTCTACAAGCAATCAGACCAGTTCTCGAAGCTAGACTAGTTGATTCTGAATTCAAAGGATGGACTGGTAAACTTCGCTTAAGCTGCTACCATGAAGGATACGAGCTAGTTTTCAGCAAAGGAAAATTGGTTGACATAAAGCAACTGGAGAAAAAAGAAATCAGTGATATGGACATATCCATTCCACCGCTCGTTGCCAACCAACTCCTAATGGGTTATCGAACCCTAGAAGAGCTGAGCATGATATATCCTGATGTTATTTGGAGAGCCGTGAGAGCTCCACTTATTTCAGTGCTGTTTCCCAAAATCCGTGCATACATACGCCCAGAAGTCTGATTCACTAATAATTCAATCTTAGACTATGGGCTCTTCAACAATCTGGCGATCTGCATCAGTTGAGGTCTTTACACCCTTCAGAATCAATAAAGCAGCTTCATGTGCTCCCATCTTAAAGAGTGGCGTATTATTGTTTCCACACTGATACGAGAAGGTGCATGCTGGACATCCTTCCCTTGTCTTGCATGGGCATTGCTCAAGAATAATAGCGACTCTGCGAAAAGCCTCTTCAAGGCGATCAAAAAGAAGTTTTGCCAACCCACTCCCACCAGGACTTCCATCGTAGACAAATATTATCCCCGATGTATCCATGGAGACGCCGCCAATAGCGTGGCTTCCCCCACCAGTTAGCATGTCGCTGCTTTCGATAAGGGTATGCTCCAGTGCATGAAATGCGCCTCTTAGCAGATCCTTTTCATCGATTTCTTCCTCTTCTTTCTCTACTGGCTTTGGAGCTGCCTTCTTGAGTTGAGTGAGAATAGAGGCAACACTCTTGTCAGGTACAGGAGATGTAAAGAAGAAGCCCTTTGTTTTGTATGTATACTCAAGGGGGTGACTAAGCTCCTTCACCTTCAGTATTTTGTCGGTGAAGATATCTTTGATGATGTATCCTGTAACAACTTCTGTCATCTGTAAATCAGCGTAATGTACTGTGATACCATGTACTTGCCGTGTTACATTAATTCCGATAATTTGAGGATTGACGTGGCGTAGCGCTTGAGTCATTTCTCTGTGCTCTGACGCCATACGTTCAACAGCTGCACGACCAACCCCGTGTCGAAACTCAAAGTCCACTGATTCATAAGTAACTCCTGCGTGAAGATAGAAGGCTCCTGGATGTAGTTCAGCCATCGCAGCTGGCATCTGGCGTTCTCCAATTACATTGCCCTGGTGCACAATCTGTACTGTATCACCAATGCCCCTAATGGAATAATTTGCCAAAGCCTGTTTGCCAGCCTGCATGTTAGGTCGTCGCTGGTCTCCAACCTCAGTTAGCAAGCCGTCCTTTATGAGTGCCTTAATGGTGGATTGAAACTCTTTGAATTCTTCTCGCTTCAAGGGTTTATCCAGTGAGGCTGCAATCAACTGATTGTATGCAACAACTTCGTTACGTGGCTCAACATAAGCTGGGTCAATATCAGTAAAGTAATCATCAGGATGTTCTCGATAATAGCTACTAATTGCATCATTATCACGTAATGCCAATACAGCAATACTCTCCTGACCCTTACGCCCAGCACGACCAATCCGTTGAGTCAAACGGGTGATACCCACAAGCATCGACACCACACCATCCAAATCACCAATGTCGATGCCAAGCTCCAATGTTGGCGTCGATACAAGAAGGTCAAGCTGGCCTTGACGAAAATCATCTTCTACCCCACGACGATATTCCGCGGGCAAACCAGCCCTATGCACTGCACTTGCTAATCGTGTGCGACGGGCAATGATGTTAATGACTTCAGCATTACGATGCGTGTTAGCAAAGACCAAAGTCTTGAACTTATGACGCACCAACTCCTGAACCACAGAAGCAATCATAGTGGTTTGACTCATACGCTCTGGATAAAGCATTAGAAAATGAATGATGCCTTTCTTCCCAGTTTCACAATTGATGGCTTTCACTGAACGACCAAATAGGAGTTCAGCGAATTCCTGTGCATTACTCACAGTTGCTGAGGCACCAATAAGCTGAATGGGTGGACATATCCGCTGCAACCGACGAAGAAGAAAATGCACATTCGTTCCGAAGGCTCCCACATAGACATGTAGTTCATCCAACACCACATGACGTACAGACTGTATTAACAAACGCATCGGATCTCGTGGGCGAATCATGTGGAGGTGGAGCATATCAGGGTTGGTGATGAGTACGTCTGGTGGGTTCTTGTAAATGATTTGTCTCTCTGCCTTTTGTGTATCGCCATCTAGTACTGCTATCTCCAAATCTATACTGGCGGCAAAAGTAGCTAGTTTCTTGGCTTGATCACGAGCCAATGCTTTAGTTGGATAGATGAAGAGAGCTTGAACTGACCTGGATTCAGCTGCACGCAGTGGTCCCCAACCTTTACGACGAGAAGCAATTTGTTCGAGTACAGGAATTGTGAATGCTTCTGTTTTTCCAGTAGCGGTGGGTGCAGTTATAATAACGTCTTCACCCGCAAGAATGTGTTCAATAGCATGTTCCTGAAACTTGAATAATTTAGTAACATCCTGTCGACTCAAGGCTGCCTTCAATCCATCACGAATTGGGGCATCATCCACCGCACAGCCTAGTTCGGGTACTGTCTCAGGAAACTGCCTATACTTTACAAGAAAGTTATTCGGATTAACAAGTATTCGCTGAATAACTTTCGGGAGTTTCTCAATGTCCTGTACACCAGCTGCTTTAAGCCTTCGTTTAAAATCTTCACGGGAAACAGGACGTTCCGCTGTCTTATGGCGTCTTTGCGGTGTCTTCGTTTCCTTCTCTTTCCTTAAAGCAGGTCTCGATAATCCTCCTCTTTCTGTAAAGTCTACAAATCGCAAGTAAGCCGCAACTGGGTCCGTAACCTCACCCGGTGCTGTTTTGTAACTTATTCCACATCCAGTACACCGGATTTGGAAATGTTTCCCAATCCTGTGAACCTCAACATATTCAGAACATCGAGGACAAATACGGTATGACATTATTCGCTCCCGTTAGCGGCAATAACTCAGCAGAATTTAAAGTCTTAAGGAGGGGGTGAAGGATATTGCTCATAAAGATTTCAGATGAATGCGTTCTTCTTTTCCCACATCAGTTATTTCGTTGTCACTGAAAATAGAGCAATGTGTGTTATTTGTGTGCTATAGGTTACGAAGAATTGAATTGATTGGAATAGTGTTTGCACGACGAATTGGCAAATAGATTCCCACTAGCATACCAGCAATTACTAGGCTTATGAGGCTGAATAATAGGACAATGGGCCATTCGATTGCGAATGGAATCACATAGGGGAGAGGAAACATCTGCAATAGGATCTGTAAGAGGAGTAAGGAGAAACCACTACTGAATAAAAGTCCAAGTATAAAGGCGGCTGTAATGAAGCTCAAAAACTCTCCTATCAACAGCGCAGTTACTTGGCTCTTGTTGCCTCCAATCGCCCTTAGAACTGCCAATTCCAATTTACGTTCTGAGAGAATTATATTAACGAAGATAGTCAAGGCAACAATTCCCAGAAGCCATGCAGCAAAGTAACTGACGGAAAGGAGGCTAATGACTCCTTGAGTGAATAGGTAAGCATCAAGATATGCGTCTTCCAAATCAAAGGTCATAGGTGACCAACAGGTAATCACAAAGTCTAACGATTGTACTCTGCTATAGGTTTCTTCAAAATCAACTCCAGGCTGCACATTGGCGAGAAAGGAATTAGTTCTGTTTGAACGAGAGTATAATACTCCCATATCAGGAATTTCAATTAAGAGATAGTCGATGTGGCAGAAGGCAAAGGAACTATCGAATTGAAAACCAAATCCTGATACTGGTGTTCTAGAAGCAGCTGGGTCGCTGGGGTTTGCATAGCCAAAACCGGGTGCTGAATGCATCTCACCCACAATATCGAAGACCTTGAATCCTAATGGAGAGAAGAATTGGTCATCCACTGAAATATTTACTTGATCCCCTGTATGCCGGTTGATTTGGTCAGCGATGTGCTGCGGGAAAATGATTGCATTAGGATTTGCATCTAGGGCTCGTAAAACTGATTGTGGGTCTCCATTAACCATACTTGAGGCATCCCAATTTCCAACAGCGGCATATGCCTCCGGATCGACGCCAATAAGCTGGAATTCAATACTCCCTATTTGTGCGGGAACCCTAACAAAGGCAACAGCTTGGTCAATACCGGGAACATCCATTATGTCTTCAACTTGCGTAGCAAATACCAATGTTGAAGCGATGCGTATGTCTGCACCAAGATAGTAAGCAATTTGTTGGTTAAGTTGGTCTTCGTAGGTTTGGGCTTCGATTGCAGAATAAGTTGTTATTGAGAAGGTCAGAATGAGGATAAGGAGAAGCGGGGTAATACGTCCACGCTGGGCTCGAACACTTTTTATGAGCAGTTTTGTTTTTTGCCCGAAGAAGGGGCGAATTAGATACGAAAAGCCTGCAACGCCAAAACGTATCAACCGTGCTCCAACATCTGCTAAAAGAACCCACATAATTACAATTATGATGAAGAAGCCAATGGCATATTCATCAGACAACGGTACCGTCATTGTAATTATTACAAAGGGCACTATCATCAGTAATACGGATATGATATAGATAATCTGAACTCTTGTGCTGAGCAACCAAGATGACTCAGTTTTTCTAAAGGATTGATAGAGCTCTGCTTGAAGAAAAGATCGGATTGTTATAATTGTGAAGATAAGTGGGGGACTAATACATATAATGCTACATAAAATCCAAGCCATGGGAGAGAACTGGGCTAAGGAAAGAAAATGGAAGAACACATCAAAATTAAAAGTTAGAAAGGAAGTTGCAGCTGGAATTAGACAACCAACAAATAAACCTAGAATATTGCCAAAGACGAGTCCAAGAGATACAAGAATGGTAAATTCTGCGATAAAGATTACATATAGCTGACGATAGCTTGCGCCACGTGCTCGTAACAGCGCAACTTCTGGATGACGACCTGCCAGGAAAAGAGTCGTTGAGAAGATTGTGAACATTATACTAAGAACAGTTATCGGAACAACAAGAACAACCATAGTCTGTCGTTTCTTATAGGCTGCAATATATTCGGCGAGGTTTTGTAGAGCAAGGCGGCCACCAACATAAGCTGGGAAGTTTATTTCTATTCTCTCAAAAAGAGCTTCAATGTTTGGTACAGCATTATCCAGTCCTTCAGAAAATATCTCTTCATAGTCCAAGTTAACCATTAGGCGAGGAACTTCTACTCTGTTGGCAATTTCATCTAGAGCGGTCGGATTTGCCTGGGAAATTCGCGCTTTATTAATGAAAATACCATCTGGCCAACCAAAAATTGATTCTTGTCTATCAGGCGACCAGTTGCTCCTTAAGCGAGTTGTATATGCCTGTTGAAGGGGTTCCAATTTTGGCTCAATATCATAAATGCCTGCAATCCGCAAACCATTTACATAGAATAGGTGGAGATCGCCAATGTCCAAATAACTTTGGGGACTACTATAATAGGTAGCAATAGCTAGATCTATTTGGCTGCCCACTCCCAGATGTATACCAAGGATTATTTCTGCATCGTCTATAACTCTTTGACTTACTATAATAGAATTTGTTGTGATTCGTCTTTCACCGGTAAATGTGAATGCATTCTCTGCTGCTTCTAAAAACTCGTTATCCACACAAAAGATGCTGCAATCCTTTATTCCTCTAGCATAGGTGTAGGGCTGGTACGGGTCATAACCATCTAAGACGCCTGGATTAACCAAGCCTACTGTCCAGTAAACAACATGAGATGATGCAGTTGAAGGCGTGGCATCTATCCACTGTTTTATTGGGAATATTGCTTGGGGATCAGATCCGTAAACATTTGGTCTTACCCAGTAGTGTATGGGATTATTGTTGAGATAATCATAAGTTGAGACTCGAGCACCTGTGTCAGTCCATACAAATACTGATGAAACAAGCGTTGCTCCAATGAGAACTCCCAGAAGGAAACTGAAGCTCCGTGTTTTATGTCGACGAATTGCAGTGAACACATAAGCAGCAATAAAGTGTATTTGACTTGCCAAACCAACTTTTCTAAACTCTATGGCACTCAATGTGCTGGATGAAGATATCCCATTTTCCTGAATTGAATTATACACCTTCAATTTCATCATTCTGGTGGCAAGGATTGTTCCTGATAAACCCTATAATGCCTATAATTAGTATTTCTATTCCGTCACAAAATTCAATAGGCTTCAATATTTTCAATCATACAAAGTCCATCAACGGTCAGAAAGTGTCTTTATCTAGCTCAAAGATTAGCTCAAATTTGGCTAGCTAGTAGTTCTTGTCATTATGTAAAGGAGTTCCTCTTCAAGTGTTGGCTTGATTTGAGGGTGCTCAATAATTCGACCCACTTCTTTGCCATCAAGTGAATAAACTAGAATGGTGGGAATTCGAGTTATCTTCAGTGTGTCAACTTCTGGAGGACTTGGCGGAACTGCCCATAGACGCTTTGGATTCAAAGGGTCGGTCTTGACACCACCCAAAACCTCAACTCGTAACCCTGTCCTCTTGTGAATTATTTCAAGGACTGGAGTGTGAGTAATACAATCTTTACACCAGCTGGAGCAAATTACCACAGCAATGAAGTCTTTGGCAATTTTACGAAGGCTCTTGAGAACCTCCATCTTTGGCTTGTAGCTTTTCCCTCGTTCCTCAAATTTTGGTCGGTCTGCAGATGATAAACTTGCTATATATTTTGAAACCGGGACAGCTCTGCCAAGCATCTCCTCAAATTTTGACATACCTATCTCCCATGTTGACTGCTATCAGTTGAAACTAAATGTAAGTCCTATTAAATGACAATGATTTGTGTGTCGCTCGGAACTATAATCTTACCAGAAAATGATGCACGTATGCTGGAGAGTGCTCCACTCAGATCTTCCAGTAACTCCGGGTACAAGTGGGTTATTACAAGGACTTTGACGCCCGCTTCTGCAGCCAATCTGCCCAAATCACCCGGAGTCGTATGAAGGGGGGCTTTTTCCTTCAGCTTATCTGGCAGAGAACACTCATGGATAAGCAAATCAGCGCCCTTTGCTGCCTTCATCAACTCTTGACATGGAGCAGTATCTCCAGAATAGACTATTCGTTTCTTTTCAGCCTCGATAAGAAACCCGTAGGCTTCAATGTCTCCATGTATCACAGGGAATGAGGTAACCTTCCACTTTTCGGTCTTTTTTTCGTAATTGGGACTTAAGTTTTCAAAATGGAGTTTCACTTTATCCATAAGATATGGAAAAATCATATTCAGTCCCTTTGCTGCTTTTTTCAAATGCTTTGGACCATATATCCTCAATGTCTTATTGTAACCCGCTAACCAAAGGCTTTGAATCAAAGCTGCAATATCCGAACAATGATCCACGTGGAAGTGACTGATGAAAACATGCTCTATACGAGTCAAATCCATCATGGTACATGATAGTCGGTGAAGTACACCTGGACCAATATCAAAAAGTAATGGCTCGCCAGAGATTTCCACCATCAATCCTGCTAAGGCGCGGTCTGGCGATAGTAATGATGCTCCTGTGCCCAGAATCGTTACATCCATCTTCTTCGAACCCAACAGTTCATCATATATTTGCCTTATTACCTTTACTAAGTAAGAATTCAAGTGATACGGAAAATTGAAATATACTGAACCAAATAACAGGAGTATAACCAGGAGGCAAATTTAGGGGATACTGATGATTCACAATATCTTCATTATTGACGCTCGCAATGAAATTGTGATGCAAAAGAAGTTCTGGATTATCAC
>JABXGU010000846.1 GCA_016550415.1 archaeon
AAATGCTGTCTGTTAAGTAAATATGAACTGATTATTAGCATGTTTGATTTCTTTAGAATAAGCAAATCTGATAACTCAGCAAATAACAAATCACTTGCGACCTGAAATAAATGCTTAAGTGGCGCCAAACCATGTTAAATTGAGTGAAGAAACATGCCGATTTACATAACACTCATGAAACTTACAGAAAAGGGAATCAAGACCATCAAAGACGCACCTAAACGAATTGAATCAGGAATTAAATATCTTGAGAAGCTGGGAGGCAAGTTACTTGGCTTCTACGTAACTTTCGGTGAGTACGACTATGTTGGCATCGCTGAAGTTCCCAACGATGAAGTCGCAATGACCTTCCTGCTTAGATTGGGTACAGCTGGAAATATCAAGACTACAACACTCAAAGCGTTTACCAAAGAGCAGCTTATGAAGATTGTTAAGGAATTTCCCTAGATTATTAGCACTCAACAGTTTGGACCTATTTCATCAATAATTGGTCACCGTCCCTTTCTATTATATTAAAAAACTATTCAATATCCGCACTAGCTGTATATGCGTCGATGTCCTCCTTTATAGGCGTCATGCGTCTAAAGATGATCTCCATTATAAGATACACTGGTATAGCTGCTAAAAAGATTATAATCCAGATTCCGAACCGTGCTGGAATCAAAGCGATTGTGACAGGAAGCCCTAAGGGGAGAAGTTCACCAAAAGTCATTGTAACTGGAAGAAATGCAGAGAAAAGGAATCCTACGCCTAAGATGAATGCAAAAATAGAGTCTGATGCAATATGTTTGTAGTCAGACCATGGCGTTCCAGATCTTCCTTGTTTAAGGAACAGCACATGCAAGAGACCAACTAGGAGTGCAATAGCACCCATATCTAGGGGATATAACAAGAGGGAGGCGAAAGTTGCCACCTCCTCAGCTCCACCGAAAGTGCCACTAAAGAAGAGCCGCATGATAAAGGGCAGAATAGCTACTAGGAAACACAACACCCAAAGGGTGAAGGTCATTCCAGAACCATAAATTGGGAAATCCTCGAAAAAACGTCGAATCCACATCCAGAAAAGACTTATCAGAAAGAAGGTTAGGGCAAAGAAGCCGATGGCGACAAAGATATCATTCAGAGTGTTGATGGGATATTCGATCAAGCTGAAAGCGCCCAGACCAAGGGCTAGACCAAAAACTGCATCGGTAACAATATGCATGGCACGCCTTTCAGATCTATGATGTAGACTTTCTTCTTTATCATCAGGCAGAATAATCCGCTCAACAAGATTTAATATCGGCACTATAAAGAAATTGCCCAACATTAGTTTTGAATGATATCCATGATTTTGTGAATTGACTTAATTGTGAAGAAGGCAATTCAATAGAGTATATCAACAGTGATGATAAGATGGAGGCAAATTAAGCGGAGCCCTCTGCAGAGCTATAGCAATAGATGGGGAGATATTTCGCCTGTTTAGGAAGGAAGGTTTGCTTACATTTCAAGCATCCCATCATAAAATCGGGTACTGGAGGGTAGCTTCCGCAGGTGACACAGTGGAATATCTTGCCAAGGTTTCGATAAGTACCGGGTTTCATGGGAATTTTGCATTGCGGACAGATAATCCCGGCAGGTGAAGAAAAATCCTCAAGGAAACCAGTATACTCACATACAAAATGCTCTAGACCTATGCCAGCATCTAGGGTAGCTAAGCCACACTTGGGACAGATGGCATGTAGTACAATTCCATGTGTACCACAATGTGGACACTCTGCT
>JABXGU010000847.1 GCA_016550415.1 archaeon
ATTAATTAAAAATGCTTTTGACCTATTATAGGACATCATTTGTTTATTTTTGAAACGTGTCAAACCATCCTAACACTCCAATATTCTCAGTGGATCAAAACTCAATTGCAATGGTAGCAGAATGTTTTACATTGACAAAAAAAATAAAAAACAAGACTCAGGGAGATAAAGTCCCCCTGAGCGTTGGATAATAAGAGGAGAGGGAGGCCGTAATCTTGTGTTACATTATCTTGGTCCCACAGGCTGGACAGAAACTGACGCCGGGTGGAACCGGTGCACCACAGTTGATACATGTTGTTTCAGGGTAATCTTTGGCGGGAGCATCGTATTCATCTGGGGGTGGAGGAAGCTCTTCGGGAGGCGGTTCGGCTTTAGGCGGAGGTGCAGGTGATGGTTGTGAGGGGCTAGAACCACCACGTCGGAAAATACCAAGAACGCTTTTGATAAGCCAAATCAGAGCATAAATTGCGATGATAAGGATGATCAAAATTACTGGAATTGACCAGGGAATATCTCGCATAATGGTGAGAATAAAGTCGATGAGGCTGCCATAGATTACCGTTAGGAGGGCTTCATTGCTTGATTTATACCAAACTCGGCTTAAAGCGTCTTCGAAGGATACGTTCGTTCTTAGAGCGATATAGCTGCCTTCTCCGTGCACGGTGATTTGGTAGGTATGGTTGACACTGTTTCCGGGAGTGATTGAGCTCCAGTTCGCAGTAAGACTCCCAGTAACAGACACTAGACCATAGGTGTAGCCTTGGTATAGGATCCAGCTTTGCGAATCGTCCAGATTCACATTATAGACTGTTTGAGTTGGATCGATGTTTTCTAAGGTGATTGTGACTTCAGCAGTACCACCCGCGATAATGGGTGTTGTAATGGTTTTAGTAACGCTGAGTCCGGGTGGAAAGTCACCTTCAAAATTAACGATGATGTTCGAAACACTTGAATCATTCAGCCAGTGTCCTGTGGATCGAATGACCATGGGGCCTTCT
The DNA here is from genome assembly GCA_016550415.1 of archaeon. Next base: position 999 of record JABXGU010000847.1, read on the forward strand.
GGGCCCGTTGTGTTTACCATGTCAGTTGGTGTGTAAGATGTAATGTTAACCCCCGCAGGAAAGAGCATTGTGAATTCAAAGGCTTCGAGTGTGGTTCCTAATTCGATGTTTCCTGTGTGTCCTGTGAACGCATTCACATCAAAGGTTTGTTCGGTTGTCCCGAAGAATTTGTCTCGGTGTTGGCTGCCCCACGCAGCGAAGGTTATCGCTTCGGGTACTTGCATGGCGGCTTTCATTGGTAGCGGTGAAGGACTGCTGCTCATGACCGCAAGGTTGATGAATCCAGATAATCCGATTCCACCGATGGAATCTTCTGCCAAGGTGCTGGTAACGAGTTCAGTGCCACCATTTCGGGATGCCCCGAGATTTTCCATATACGATTGAAATTGATTTCTTCCTTGAATGGCGACGGGATCTTCACTGGGCACTCCATAGAATCCATAGGCTTCTAACCCAAATGTCATATTGGAAATAGGAAGTGAAAGACCAAAGATTCGTTCAAATGGTGTTGCTAAAGTTGTCTCGAATTCCAGGTGAATGGCATGCCCCCAGTTTTGAATCTCTGCAGGACTACCACCCATAAAGACCATGAGGATGGCATTGGGAGGAAGCATGTCAAGAATTTCATAGAGCATATCGATTTCTGCGCCACCACCACTTCCACTGTCATTTGTAATGATACTTAGAAGCCCATCAAGAACTGTTTGATATTCACCCCATCGGAAAATGGAGAGAGCTAACAGGCATTCTTGATATGGGGGAGCAGAAGTCGTATAATCGCCAACATCACCCACAGCCATGATGGTGCTGGTCATGGAGCCATCGGGATTGACTACAAATGCGGTGAGGTCTGCTTCACCTTCCAAAGTGAAGTTCTGAGCGCGCATTGGAGCCTGATAAGGCGCAGCCTGGAAAACCATGGATTCCGAATATGTAGTTGTACGCATGTCTGTGGGATGATATGCAGTGAGAGGTAAGATGAATCCACTCATTATGAAAAGGAAAGAGAGAGTGGCTGCAAGCAGCATATACTGTATTTTTCGGTTGAGTGTGATTTGATGAGTTTGTATTCGTTTCATAATGGTCATCTCCAGTTTAGCTACCTGTCGACCGGTATCAATAACCGTCCGATGAAACCTCCGATCATCATTGTTATGAGTAAGATGATGAAATTTAGAACCGCAGGCAATACAATCGTGTTCAAAATAAATGATTGAAGAAGGGACAATAATGCATTGGGATCAGGAGCGCCTCCACCAAGAAGATCTCCAATACCGCCTGTAAGGGTGTTGATAAGTGGACCAATTACGGGGGCGTCGAGAATATCA
>JABXGU010000848.1 GCA_016550415.1 archaeon
ATTAGTGACAATACCATCACCTATAACACGGCTGACGGTGGTGGCGGACTTGTTCTCCAAACAACTTCATCACTGGTTATAGGCAATACAATCAGCGGAAACACGGCTAATTTTGGTGGAGGCATCCACTGCACCGTTGATGACTCGTCAACAATTAACGTGAACACTATTACCGACAACGTAGCTTACAGCTTCGCTGGTGGTATCAGCTGCAAGTTTTATGCTTCACCGATTATCAAACATTGTACTATAGCAGGCAATTATGGAGATGGCATATACTGTTTTGAGGATGCTAATCCCATCATAAACTACAATAATATTGTCGATAACGTTGGCTACGGAGTCCGCAACATGTCAAGTATCACTGTCAATGCAGAAGACAATTGGTGGGGTGATTCAACTGGTCCTTATCATGCTACAGCAAACCCTGGTGGTCTTGGTGATACCGTTAGTGATTATGTAGACTTTGAACCTTGGCTTGATGCACCGACTTGGATCGAAGAACACGAACCAACACAAACATTTTTCACCACTTTACAAATTAGCCCAAATCCGTTCTCAAAGCTGACAAAGATCAGCTTTGGCATGGAGCATGGTGCAAAGAGCTTAGAGTTGAAAATATATGATGCCACAGGTAGATTAGTCAAAGATTTGTCATGCTCTACGCCCAATGCCCTTGGCCCTATGCATACTGTCTGGGATGGTCGAGACGATACAGGCAAGCGTGTGGCTGCTGGAATCTACTTCTGCAGGATTACTTTAGGACAAAATTCCAACACAGGAAAAGTGATATTTGTAAGGTAAGTTGCCTTGGTTAATAAGGAGGTGACCATGAAAACCTCGCCTCTGATTGTTATTTTGGTGCTCTGGTTTCTTATATTTACATGGGCAGAAGCCGAGATTCTTTCACTCACTCTGAATGCCGGTGACTATGAGATCATGGATAGAGAAGATGGACAACAAGTCGTACGAATGGTTGATTTCGGCAATCTATTAGTTCCTGGAAAACCCATGCTGCCTGCAAAGGTCTTCATGATTGCCTTACCACCCGGAGCAGAAGTTCTCTCTGTCGTTATCACTGGCAAAGGTGGCATTGAACTGCCAGGAACCTACAATATAAGGCCAGCTCCGCCTCCAATGCCAGCAGATGGCAATCATCGGTTAATCGAAGAGAGCATCCAGGAATGGCAAAAAAATAACAAATCCACCTACTCGTCTGACGCAGCCTACCCTGAGCAGGTTGGCCATTACGTGGGTACTGGTCAATTGAGGAAGTATACTTTTGCAAGAGTAGCATTCTTCCCGTTTGTGTATCACCCCAAATCCGGCAGATTGTTATTCTATCCCAGGTGTAATGTTGTGATAAGCTATTCGATCGCTCCGCGCGGAAGTGTCGAAGCGGAGAAAATGCGACAACTTCTATTGAATAGTGTAGCTGATGACCGTGCATCTCGGCTATTTGTGAACTATACAGAAGCAAGACACTGGTATACCTCCTGTAGAAGGAAATTAGAAAGACAGACTTATGAGTATGTTATTATCACCAGCGAAGACCTGCAGGCTTCAGTATTTTCTCTTGTATCCTGGAAACAGTACCTTGGATACAGTGTGAACGTGGTCACCACCACCTGGATAAATAATAACTATTCAGGTTTTGACCTTGTTGAGAAGATAAGAAACTTCTTGATAGACAAATACGCTGAATGGGGCGTTGAATATGTTCTCTTGGTCGGAAATATAGACCTCATTCCAATGCGTTATTGTTTTCCAAATCCATCTGATCACGATCCTAATTCGGATTTTTGCACGCCCACTGATTATTATTACGCCGACCTCACCGGAGACTGGGATTCAGACGGAGATGGCTTTTATGGTGAATATGGTCAGGACAGTGTTGATTTTCTTCCTGAGGTGATTGTCGGCAGGATTCCCTGGAATTCAGAGGTAGCCGGTATATGCCAGAAGCTCGTTCGCTTCGAACAGGACGTCGGAACTTGGAAGAATAATGCTTTACTCCTGGGTGCTATATTATTTTATGAGAATGAAGGTGGACGTCCCAGGACAGATATGGCAGAATTGATGGAGGAGATAATATCCGATATCTTAAGCGGTTGGACCTATACAACGATGTATGAGATGGAGGGGCTCAGGCCCTGTACATACCCATGTGACTTACCTCTCACCCGGTCCAATGTCGTGAGTAAGTGGTCCACAAACGACTACGGTGTCGTTAACTGGGGATGTCATGGCTCGTCGACTGCTGCCTGGAGAAAATTGTGGACTTGGGATGATGGGGATAGTGTACCTGAAGACCCTGAATTATATAGTACCACATTCTTCGGGAATACAAATATCCCATCTCTTGATGATGACCATCCTTCAATTAATTTCTGTGCTTGTTGTAATAACGGATGGCCAGAGGAGAACAATTTAGCCCGAGAGCTAATCAAACACGGCTCTGCCGGCGTTGTTGCTGCTACTCGGCCGTCTTACACTACTCTTGGATGGCAAGATGAAGATGACGGTGGTTTTGCCTCAACTGATTACTATTTCTTCCACTATCTCATCAATGAAAATGAAAGAGTTGGAGATGCCCTTGTTGATGCTGATATCTACTATTTCAATTATTTTTTCTGGTTAGGATGGAAGTCACAGCACAATATGTTTACTTTCTGTCTTTACGGAGACCCTGCCTTGG
>JABXGU010000849.1 GCA_016550415.1 archaeon
TAGAAGCAATACCACCGACACGATAGGTGCGAATGCCATTATTTGTTGCAACGACCAAAACATCGCCATAAAGTTCAACATCGTAAGCATAGATGCTACTAATGCTAGTAATTGGAAATGGAGTTGCAGGTATCGAAACACGGAGGATTCTGACGCCGCCTTCGTGGTCAGCAACAAAAAGTGTGTTTCCTTGAAGTGCTAACCTTGAAGCGTTGCCAGGCGTATCGTAGCTGCCAATAATAGCAATATCACTTGGATCAGTAATGTTAACCACTTGAACACCGCTAATACCATCAGCAACATATGCAAAATTGCCATCAACTAGGACATCTGTTGAATTACCGGGCGTATCAACGTAATCGACAGGAGTGATACTATATGGATTGGAAACATTGCGAATATAGAGACCGAATGTTCCATCAGCAAGGTAAGCTAGTTGTCCTTCTACAGTTACTCCGTAGAGGTCGCTCCAAGAAAGGGTGCTAACTAAGTCGATGTTTAATGGGTCTTCTATATTTATTATAGCTAAATCATCGGTTCCAGCACCATTAGTGGCTACATAGAGGAAGTGACTCTGTAAAGCAAAATCACAGATATCACCGCTGGAGGCAAAAGTTGTATCAAGGGGACTTGGGATACTATTGGGGTTGCTAACGTTATAGAGAGCTATCCAACTGCTAGCTAGGGTTGTACTTCCAACATAATAGACATCTCCCTCAACCTCACCAGTTATCAGATAACTTGAAGCGCTTCGTGTACCCATCCGGGCGATGTTGGCAGGATCTGATATATTGAACACTTGAATACTATCAATGCCTGAAGCGCTATAGACTACGGCGTATACTTTGCGACCTTGTACGTCGATGGAGTGTACCGGATAAGTTGTGTTGTAGAAGTCGAGTGGAGTAATAGTATAAATCAGCGGATTAGATATGGACCCCATACCCCAGCCATAAGCGTTGGTATTTGCAAGGTCTCTATAGGTTGTTGTCGAAAAGTCTTCGTCAAAGCTACCAGTGCCAAGTAATGAGAATCCACGCGTAATCGATGGTGAATGTACACCGTACACTGATGCAGAAGACAAAGTCATTAGATAAATCAGTAAAGAGCAAAATGTGATAATTACAAATCGTTTATTTTGTTTAATCATTTTTTTCCCTCAAAAAGAGAGGCTAAATATAGATTAATGGAACTTGCCTAAAAGCCTAATTATGTACTTTCATATTAGTATAATCAGTAAATATCAAAATGAGACTGACTGATTTTTTCTGATGACGTTAATGGGTTTTATGTACGTGGGTTGGATCCTGTAGATTACCCAGTGTTGTAATAACTAATTCTGATAGTGCTGGATGGATATGCATTCCCTGTGCTAGCATCCACATGTTACCATCTAAGGACATGATGTCTATGACTTCTTGGATTAGAATGGGTGCGTATGGTCCAATGATGTGAAAACCCAATATCTTGTACGTTTCCTTTTCTATGATTGCTTTGGCAAATCCTTCCTTCTCGGCCATTGCTTCACCTTTAGCAATATCAGAGTATTTTGCAGTTCCGACCAAGATGTCATGTTCTTTAGCTGCTTCATCTTGGGTCATACCTACTCCGGCAATCTGGGGATATGAAAAGACAGCGTATGGGACTGCATGATATTCCATCTTCCTCTTCTGATCAGATACACTATTATTCCATGCAATCTGTGCCTCTCTGTTAGCTACATGTTTGAACATGTGTCTACCAGTCACATCTCCAAGGGCCCAAATACGTGTCCTACTTGTCTCTAAATAGTCATTTACGATGATGAAGCCCCGTTTATCAGTTTTAACACCAGTTTTTTCAACCTGTAGCACGTCTGCATTGGATTGTCTTCCTGTTGCAACTAGAATCCGTTCTCCTGTAAATTCTTTGATTTTTCCTGACATTTTGTCTTTGCCAACAACCGTGTCGCCTTTCTTCGTTTGTTTGACTTCCAATGCCTCAGTATTAGTGTGTACCTTCATACGTCTAGAGAGAGCATTCTGTAGACCCATTGATATTTCTGGTTCAGCATTCGGAACCAATCGTGGACCACGCTGTAAAATGGTCACATATGAACCCATAGCCGCTAGGAAGTGACCATATTCAGCTGCAATGTATCCACCACCAACTATTACAACACTCTTTGGGAGTTCTGATAATTTGAGGAGTGTTTCATTGGTCAGATAATCGATTGAATCCAAACCCTTAATGGGCGGAGTAGAAGGACGCGCTCCAGCAACGATGAAGATTTTTTCTCCTCTAATTTGCTCTCCTGATACTTCCATTGTATAATCATCAACAAAATAGCCTTCAGCTTCAAAGAAGTCAAGATTATGAGTGTGCTGCAATCCTGCATGCATATGGGCGAGACTTTCCTCTATTGGCCGCCGCATACGCTCCATAATCGCCTTGAAATCGATGTTCTTAATCTCTGCGTCAATACCCAATTTGTGGGCTTCCTGAATTTCAACTACACGATCAGCAGGATAAATCAGCATCTTAGATGGAATACAGCCCACATTCAAACATGTGCCACCCAAAGGACCACGATCAACATAAGCACACTTGAAACCAGCACGATAGGCATTATCTA
>JABXGU010000850.1 GCA_016550415.1 archaeon
AAGATTCTCAAAGATGGGAGATTTGTTATATCACCTGACACTGCTCACAAGGAGGGATTTCTTATTCTAATAAAGTGGCTCCAGCTGATTTGAGAAAGCCAAGGGGACGAGAATGTGGTTTTGTTTCGCTCGTGGATGGCAAAGTGGTTGTCGATTTTTTCGCCCATAATAGGAATTTCTAAACTAATTACCGCGATTGTAAGTTCATTGATAATATTACCGTGGTTAACTTCTCTTGATTTCTTCTTGCTCATATTAACATTAATAGTTGTCTTTGCATCTCCCTTTGCAATAATTTACGGTTTTACAAGCGTTAGCATGACTTACTATCCCCTCTATATCTCTTTTAACAAAAAAGAAGAACCACTAACAATAATGATCAGATATAATCCAGCGTTTATGTTCACATTGAAATTAAAGAAGGCAATTTTGAGATATCCTCGTTGCATCCTCCCTAAATTGAAAGCACGCGGTCCTTGGGATGGCAAAGGTGAAATGGATACCAAGGAGGTTCAGGAAGGAGAGAATAAACTGCAAATATACGAATGGGAAGAAGATTCGCAATTAAAGAAAAGAAACCAATGGTTTATGCGCTTCTCAGTAAAACTTGATAGTTCATTTGATTATTTACAAGGTCCAGGATTGGAGAATTTCATTTCGTTTACATTCTATTTTTCGATGGCTAGGGGATTATATAATTCAGTAGTGACCGAAGATATCAGGATACTTCATCCAATGATTGAGGAAAATTAGTAATGAATGTTGCCGTCTCCAAGCAAATCGTATTAGGTTTCAAATGCTCTTAAATCCTAGAATAATAAATTCATCTCTTTGAATAGATTTTTTGTAAGTTTTACATATGTTATTCGGTTGGTTTTGAAGGTTCGGAGTTCGTTGCGGAGGTAGCAATACCCACAGAAATATTGGTGTCCAAGGCTCAAAACAGCGACATTACGACTGGTTTCTTCGCCTTTCTGGTTCCGATATTGAATTTTCACGATTCGTTGCTGTTTGAGAGCTTTGAGAAGTTCTTGAATTGTCTGGTTTTCTGGGCTTAGGTTTATGGTTCGTTGGTTGGTCAATGCATATTCTGAGATAGGTTTCCATCCAGCTTGTTGGCCGATGAAAGTTTCTTTGAGGAGGCAGGCGCGGTTGTGTTGGATGATGCGGTCAAGTAGAAACTGGCGGTTTCGTCTCAGGTACTTCTCCCATAATACGGGGACTTGTTTGCTTTTGCCTTTGAGAGGATCTGGTATTATGGGTCCACCGAGTTTGCGGTGGGTGCGGTCTTTGCTGTGGGGGAGGACGTGGAGGTCGCCGTCGAAGGGGATGGGGCGTCCGAGGAAGTCGGAGAGGACTTCTTGGTCGAATTCGGCGCGGAAGGCGAGGTAGGGACGTTGAAGTTGGCTGAGTTTAGTGTTGATGGCTTGTGCTAGGTTGTGCCAAGTTTCGGGTTCGTTATCGGTGATGTACAGGATAGAAAGTTGGGTGTTGTGGACTGAGCCAAAGCAGATGGGTTGGTAGTGGTGGTTGGTTTCGATGTCGATGATGATGCCCTCGTAAGGTGGGTTGGTGATAGGTTCGGTGTATTCGTGGAGTCCGGGGGTCATGGGGGTTTCAGCTTACCAGTGTTCTTCTTCTGTGACGTTGCCGTTTTGGTAGATTAGACCAGTGCGGGTATGGTCATCGTTGTAGCTGACTTCTACTTTGACCATTTTGGAGAAGTTAATGGCGAGTGATTTGAATAGTGTACTGACCTGATCGGGTTTGAGAATATGGACTTCTGGTGAGTCTCTATCCGGGACAGAAATAGAATGATTTGGGCATTGAAAATCAAATGACCAGATTTCATATGGAGGAGTGTCGAGGGCTGTTGCGCTTGCCCAGAGATAATGTTCTACCTCTCTTGTAATTAGGGCAACTTTGGGTTCACCAGGTTCTTTGCTTTCACGGCGGTAAACCCAAGGAGTTCCGGTGATTATGGGTTTAGGGATATGTTGATTGATCTGCTCAATTGTATGGTCAGCAATTTGTTGTAATAGTTTAGCTGCTTCTTCTTCTGAAACGTTCTTTATGATGAAACTTATTGCTATCATACTGCGTTTACCCCCATCTGATTAATTCCAGTCTTCGTAGTATTTCCTTCTTTTCTTTCTCGCTTCGTTTTTTGGCAAGTCCCTTTAAATCAGAGATGTTATGAAGATTTAGATGATTATCATACCAAGTTTGCCAATAATTTGGATCAAATACGATTTTCTTCCAAATCTCTGATGCCCACTTGCGTGTTCTTTGACTGCAAGGCAAATTTTTCGAAATTTGGATGCTTTCTATAAATTCTTTCCAAGGAATTTTATTAACTTCTCCGGTAATTGCGATTACTGCGTCCTTGGCGTTCTTGAAGCTATCTTGAATAATTTTACTGTGAAGAAGTTGAATGGTTGCTTCGAGAATGAAGTAGGGGGCTTTGCGTTCTTGGCAGGCTTTTCCTTCGATGATGACGAGGGATAGATTGCTACTACCAGTTTTGCGCATTTTGGCTATGACGTCGGGTCGGCTTTTGTAGCCGCCACTTTGGAAGTGGATATCAGCTGATGTAATGGTTTCATATCCGAGGGCATAGGCAGTTTCTTCGAGGAGTCCGAGTTTGTAGGCTTGGTTGAGGAATTCGGGTTTCCATTTGTTGGGGGGTCCGGTGGGGTGTTGGTAGGTGGATGGGGTGAGAGTGACGGTGACGTGGGGGTTGTTGACGAGGCGTGTTTCATGGATGTTGTGGATGTCCTTGAAGTATTGAGTGGCGTTATACCCGAGGCGGATGTAGCCGCGTTGGGGGTGGCGGCTTTGGCAGAGGTTGTGGGGTGCCACGTTGAGGATTTGGTTGGTGGTGGAGTCATGGATGGTAAGGGCGATGGGTTGGTAGCGGTGGAGGGGGGTGCCGGGGATGGTTTCACTGTGGAGGGGGAGCCAGAGTTTGGCGCGGTCTTTGTATGGTTCGTAGCGGAAGTGGATGCCTTTGAGATGGTAGGTTGTGGGAGTGGGGTGGGCAACAGAGTAGTGGGGGAAGCGTTGAAGCGCAGGACAGTTGGTGGGGCGATGCCAGATGAGGGGTGTGCCAGCGGTGGTATCAGGATGGAGCAGATCCGGGAGCACGGGACGCTGGGTATGTGGGGATTGGGCGTTACCTGCGCGGTAGAATTCATCGGTTTCGTATTGGTTAATGGTATCTGAACACATCATGTATCACCTCCGAATTGATTTTTTGACTTGAGTTCAGAATAG
>JABXGU010000851.1 GCA_016550415.1 archaeon
CCAATACTCGGCTCCACCCCTGAGACTAAAGGAAAGACCTCCTCTAGATTCATTTTCAAATGGGATCATCTACTGGTTTGCACCAATATTGATAGGCTCAAGTTACTATGCTACTATCTTTGATATTCAGATAACAGCCTACTTCATTACCGCCTGTATAATGGGAATCCATTCCTTCAGCACGATCATGGATTACAGTGCAGATAAGCTAGTGGGTGATAAGACATTTGCTGTAACTTTTGGAAAACGAGTAGCAGCACTCTTTGCAGCAATAATCTTCATCATATCCTACTTGTTTGCAGGACACCAAAGAACAATTGTAGGCTATTATCTGATATTCTGTTCAATTTTATCATTGATAATCGTACTTTATCCTTCAGAAAAATGGGCAACTCGCTTTTTCTACACAATAGGGGCTGGATTCATCATAGTGGCATTATTTGAGGTGCAAAGGTACATCATTCTCAATAGTTGAAAACAAATGCTAAATGTGCTAACAATTCAGGGCATCAAAAGAAGGGTTTTTATATATTGAACTGAGTCCATGTTCGAAGAGCGTGAGCAGATGAAAGGTGTTCATTTTCCCAACTATATATCAACTAGCTAATTGCATCCATCTAGTTGTCTCTGCTCATTACACTCGTTTTAGACAAATTTTTCATATAAGTGATAGATACAGGAGACGATTGAAACAATGACAAAGTCAGACAAACAATCGAAGGAAAAGAATGTGGAGGAACCAATCACCTTCCACTTCAGTAAGGAAGATGACTTCTCCACTTGGTATACTGAAATCAACAAACGGGCAGAACTGACAGACCTGAGATACGGTGTGAAAGGATTCGTTGTTTACCGTCACTGGACAGTCGTAACAATGAAGATCATGTACCGTCTCTTCGAAGAAGAACTCGAACGCTATGGACATATGCCGCTCATCTTTCCAGCCGTCATTCCCTCTGCTTATCTAAAACAAGAAGCAGAACACGTTGAAGGCTTTTCCCCAGAAGTCTTCTGGGTGACTCGTGCAGGAACAGACACAACCTTCGAGGAACCATTAGCACTACGCCCAACTAGCGAGTCAGCCATGTATCCGATGTATTCTCTTTGGGTTAGGAGCTGGCGTGACCTACCCTTCAAGCGGTATCAAAGCTGTCAGGTTTGGCGTTATGAAGGTAAGATGACTCGTCCCTTCTTTCGAGGTCGCGAATTCTACTGGATTGAAGCACACAACGTCTTTGCCACACTAGAGGAGGCTGAAGCCCAAGTCCTCGAAGACTTAGAAATAACAAAGAATGTAATTACTGATCATTTCGCGATTCCCTTCATTACTTTCAAGCGTCCACAATGGGACAAATTTGCAGGTGCAGTATACACTGCAGCTGCTGATACCCTCATGCCAGATGGCCGCTTACTTCAACTACCATCAACTCATATGCTAGGTGACAAATTTGCCCGCGCATTCAACATAAAGTATATTGACGAACAGGAAAAGGAACGCTACGCCTTTCAAACTTGCTTTGGTCCAGGAATAAGCCGAATCTATGGAGCTCTCATTACTGTTCACGGTGATAACAACGGGTTAATCCTTCCTTTCGAACTCGCCCCAATTCAAGTAGTCATTATCCCAATTCCCAAGAAAGGGGCAAAACAAGTCGTATATGAAAGATGCAAAGAAATTGAAGTAACAATTCGTAAAGCTGGTTTCCGAGTCCACATCGACGATACTGACAATCGTCCTGGAGACAAATACTATTACTGGGAGATGCGTGGTGTCCCCCTTCGAATAGAAATAGGAAACCGTGAAGTTGAGAACAACACAGCCACAATCTTCCGTAGAGACCTTCGCACTCGTGAAGTTGTAGCGATATCTGACCTACGAAAAAGCATTCACAAACTAGGTGAAGCTCTGACAAAGGAGTTGCTTAGCCGCGCTGAGAAACGATTTGTAGGAGCCATCCAAGATGCTAACACTCTCAAAGAAGTTCGTCAAATCTTAAAATCAGGTCACATCGCAAGGGTCAACTTCTGTTCAATGGACCTGGACGGTGAAGCTTGTGCCGAAAAAATCAAAGACCAAATGGGCGGCGAAGTCCGTGGAACACGCTTAGGACAGGAAGAAAAACCGTGGGGTCCATGTATCGTGTGTGGCAAATCCGCAAAGGTTGTTACATACATTGGCAGAGCCTATTAATCAACCAAATAAGATTAGCTACTAGATGAGTGTACTATAGAAAAGGCAATGCCATGAAGTGCCAATTATGTAGGGTGCATTATCAATTGTTGGAATCAGTTCAATGAATTTAGTGCCCTATAGAAGGGCACTTCATTATATGATTAAGATATACATAGCCACAAATACTTCGATCATTGCGAGGATGGTTATTCCACTCAAAACCACTTTCACGATTGATAATGCAAATTCAGCAATTGAAGCTGAATATATGAGATTTCTTCGAGTTTTTCTTCGCATTGTGTTCGCCATGTTATTGGTTAGATACAGAGACACAATACGAGTATTTAAATGTTATTATAATCTACTATATGTATAAGCATATCCTATATATAATCTGGACTAACTTTGATGTTGTCAATGAAACTTAGTAAGACTCCAAATTACAGATCCCTTCTTCTAACTAGCCAAAGCTAGAGAAAGAACCCTGTCAGCGGTCAGAGTCCTAATAGTAACAACCCATGCCCATTCAGAGCAGTCCACCGAAACTGCTCACATCAATTCCTATCTGGACAAGGCAATATGCCTCAGTTTCAAGTCCAAACGTATAGTCCTGCTAATCCAATTCATCTGGAATACATAAACCAAAATTTACGAATCTCCCTTTAACTTGTCAAAGGGATAGAGCTTAAAAAAATCAAGTTCTACTTGCTTCAGTTCCAAAGAAGAAATCTATCTAAATAAATGCTTCTGGTAGATTCTAACTGGGTTTGCATATTTTCTGCATAACCAGTTTCTTTCTAATCCTCAAATCTGATTCCAGAACCGCTGCAGATTGGGCATCTTCCTGTTCCACCGCATGCACTACACCGAATGCCAGCCCATCCAGTTCTACCCTGTCCTCGGCAAAGGGGGCATCTTCCTGTTCCATGGCAATGTAGACATCTTGTTGCTATGACTCATTCCTCCTGATGTTGCTTTAACATATCATAGGCGATACTGGTCACGTATTTAATATATTCAAGGCATTTTTTCTCCCAGAGATTCTGCTCCTTGTATCTTTTGATATTCTCTTCGGTTGATAAATCAAAGCCTATCAGATTCTGACATTGCACTTGACCAAACTTAGACCGAAACCGATTCAAAAGCTCAGATGCAAACCAGTAGGGTCTCTGTTCCATTTCATCAACGACTTTGGATCGACCAAAGCAGAGACCCAACCCCATAACAGCACCAGAAATTGCGCCGCAAACCTCACCAGCTCGTCCAAATCCTGCACCAAAACCCGTGGCAATCTGAGGAATCAGATTACTTGATATGTCTAGGCATTTACTTAAGGCTAACAGCACTGATTCGCTGCAGAAAAATCCTTGTTCAGCTTTTGAACATGCCAGCTGTATAGTATCCTCCTTTCCAAGCAAAGAAATACCTCACAGAATATGGATTTTACCATCTTTTTTCTCTTATGACTTGTTTCTTCTTTGAA
>JABXGU010000852.1 GCA_016550415.1 archaeon
CCATCCAAGCCATCTAAAGCTTCTAAGCCATCCAAGCCATCTAAAGCTTCTAAGCCATCCAAGCCATCTAAAGCTTCTAAGCCATCCAAGCCATCTAAAGCTTCTAAGCCATCCAAGCCAACCAAGCCCTCTAAAGAACCTGAGAAAGAAACCGTTGCTATTCCACCCCAACCCGTAACAGAAACCCCTGAACCAACTGAAAAAGAAGAATCTGCTGAAGACAAATATCGCAAAGCAGGCAAGATTGCCCGCCAAGTTAGAGAAGAAATTTCCTCCTTGATCAAAATAGGTGCTCGCGCATTTGATCTCTGTGAAGCCGCTGAAAAACGCATCATCGAATTAGGAGGCGGCATTGCCTTTCCCACAAACATATCAATAAACGAAGTTGCTGCTCACTACTCCAGCCCTGAAGAAGACACAACAACAATCAACGAAGGAGACATCGTAAAACTGGATATAGGCGTCCACATTGATGGATACATCGCTGACACAGCCATCACCATAAGCTTCGACCCTGCCCTTGACACTCTTGTCAAAGCAAGCAGTGAAGCCCTAGAAAAAGCTCTCAAACTCGTCAAGCCAAAAGTCAATGCCAAAGACCTTGGCAAAGTAATCGAAGACACAATCAAGAGCTATGGTTATCGACCAATACGAGACCTTAGTGGGCACCAGCTCGACCAATACCTCCTCCACGGACAAAAGAGTCTACCCAACATCGCTGTCCCGCACGGTGCTATCCTCGAAGAAGGAGAAGCCTATGCTCTCGAAACCTTCGCCAGCACAGGCAGTGGAAGCGTCCACGAAACCGGGCAATACCTCATTTTCAGCCTAAATCCCGTCCGCGCCCCAATCAGAAATCTTGGCGCCCGAAATATAGTGCGTTTAGCAGCAAAGGAATTCAAAAGCCTCCCATTCAGCCGCCGCTACATCGCCAAGAACATACCAAAATTAAGCCTAGCCATCGGTCTCAGAGAACTCACAACAAAGGGAATCCTACGCCAATACAGCGTTCTCGCAGACATCAAGGGAAGCCGAGTAGCCCAAACCGAACACACCTTCCTTGTCACCAAAGATGGCGCTGAAATCACTACAAATTAGATGCACTAAACGTTAAAGGAAAGGTTTAAAAGGTTAATACGCCGGGCTTTAAGGGGAAGCCTTAAAAGGGTTTCGCCAAGCCAACGGGGAAAAAAATAGACAAACGCCAAATCAAAGAGTAGATTTCGTCGTCCACCCACGGACAATGAAAAAGATCCACCAAAACTTCTCTTTTAAGGCGTGGGAGACGCTCACCCAAAGAGAGGTAATACTCCAAATCACAATCTCGCCATAAAAAGGAGGAAGAAAGGGTATGGTAGAAGAATCACCAAAAATTAAGGGAAGAATTCATGACGCACACAATCCTCACAAGTCCACATTCCGCTGTCCTGACTGTCGAAGCCAGGACGTTATTCGCGACTTGAATAGAGGAGAAATCATTTGCGGTAACTGTGGTCTCGTTCTAGACACACATATGCTCGATCAAGGGCCAGAATGGCGTGCATTCACCAGCGAAGAACGAGATAAACGAAGCCGAGTAGGCAGCCCAATGACCTACACAGTCCACGATAAAGGACTAAGCACCATGATTGACTGGCGCAATCGAGACGCCTACGGTAAGAAACTTGCACCTAACCGTCGCGCCCAAATATATCGGCTCAGAAAATGGCAAATCAGAACAAGAGTCCACTCCAGCATAGACCGGAATCTAGCCTATGCAATGAGTGAACTCGACCGGCTCACAAGCCAGCTCAGTGTGCCAAGACCTGTTAAGGAAGCAGCGGCAATCCTTTACCGCCACGCCATTGAACACCAACTCATCCGCGGACGAAGCATAGAGGCAATGATTGCTTCTTGCGTATACGCAGCATGCAGGCTCCGCCAGGTGCCACGTACACTCGACGAAATCGCTCACCACAGCAGAATCAACCGCAAAGAACTGGGACGATGCTATAGGCTACTCCTACGAGAACTCGAAGTAAGGATCCCAATAGCCTCCCCAACAGATTTCATCCCACGCTTCTCACAAGCACTCCAACTAAGCGGCGCCGTCCAACGCAAAGCCGCACAAATCATCGACGACGCCCGTAAAAGAGGTATAACCGCAGGAAAAGACCCAACAGGACTAGCAGCCGCAAGCCTATACATAGCATCAATACAAGAAGGCGAACGACGAACACAACGAGAAATCGCAGAAGTCAGCAGAGTCACAGAAGTAACAGTCCGCAACAGATACAAAGAACTCGTCCGCGAATTGGGACTAGAAGTTGAGATCTAAGCATTCTCTTACGAGAAGCATTAGTACCTAGTTGTTCTATCTGTCTTGGTATCATGAACTTCGACTATGATGGGGAAACCGCAGTCAGGGCAGAGAACTTTTGCACGGGATTGTGCGATTCCTGTAGCGCATTCTTCGCAGAGGCGATGTCGTCCTTCGCCGCATTCGCATAGTCCATAATAATGTTTTGATCCGCCGCCACCCCGTCTGTAGCTGCTCAATGCTCCCATTGTTGTTCCACATTTCTTACAACGTGGTACTGAAGACATAATATCACACCTACTCTCATAAATCTCATAGTTTTGAAGTTAAAAGGGCTTCCAATGAATCCTAAAAAGTGGGTTCAAATGAGTGAGCTTATACTCCAGTGCTATTAGTTATATAGTGAGGTATAGGCGAATTAACAATACACTGTTAGTACATTGAGGTAAATGACTGATTATCTTTCAATCTTAAACGGAAGTTTGGGTTATGGAGTTCAAAATAGCTTTCATCGGCTTTGGTATCGTCGGTCAGGGGCTAGCTGAAATTCTGGTTAATGAACGTAATCTCCTTAGAACCCTCTATGGTTTGGAATTCAAGGTTGTGGCAATTTCTGATACGCAGAAGGGTTCTGTCTACGATCCAAATGGTCTTAATCTCCAAAGATTATTGAAAATTGTGAAGGATAGTGGGAATATTTCAAGTTATGAAGGAGGAACCATGGGTTGGGACAGCATCAAGACAATCACTGATACGAATGCTAATCTGATAGTGGAGGTTTCATGGACTGATATCAATACAGGAGAACCTGCTATGTCCCATGTCAAAACAGCAATCACTAATGGAAAGCACATTGTCATGACCAACAAGGGACCAGTTGCTTTAGCTGCAAAGGAATTGTTGAAACTTGCAAAGAAAAATGGTGTAGAGATGCGATTTGAAGGGACCGTGTTGAGTGGTACTCCTGCTATAGCTCTTGGGGTACGTAATTTGGCAGGTGCGGGAATTAGTGCTATTCGGGGAATTGTGAATGGGACTACAAATTATATTCTCACAGAAATGGAGAATGGTTTAGGCTATTCTGAAGCCCTAAAGCAAGCTCAGGAACTTGGTTATGCTGAATCAGACCCCACTGCTGATGTAGAAGGTCATGATGCCCTCGCTAAAATATTGATACTGGCTAATGTGGTCTTAGGAGGACACCTAACTAAGAATCACATTCCTTGTCAGGGTATCACAGAGATATCTAGAGACGATATTGAAAAGGCGAAGGCTGAAGGCAAGCGATGGAAATTAATTGCAGCTGCTAAATCAAAGCAGGATGGATCTGTTGAAGCTTATGTCAGACCAGAGAAGATCGATTTGGACCACCCTCTTGCCTCAGTCATGGGGGCAACTAATGCTATCACCTATTCAACCAAGTATCTGGGTGATGTGACAATAATTGGTCCTGGGGCAGGAAAAGCAGCAACTGGCTACGCTTTACTATCTGATATATTGGATATACGCCGCACTCTATCCAAGTAGTAACTTCTTCGGTGAAGCGCTATGGGTTATACCCGAAAATACCTGAAGATCGACCTAACAAATGCTAGAATCATAGAGTGCTCTCTGGACTTGGATTTAGCTAAACAATACATTGGCGGCAAAGGCTTAGGCGCAAAAATACTGTATGATAACATGAGTGCTCGAATCTCCCCTTTGAGTCCAGATAATATCCTCCTTTTCATGACCGGTCCCCTTACAGGTACTACCATCCAAACTTCAGGTCGTTGGTGTATTGTAACAAAATCTCCACATACAGGTCTCTTCACAGACAGTCACATTGGTGGCAAGTTTGGCTACAAACTTAAGCTTGCTGGTTTTGACTTCATCCAAATTCAAGGAAAAGCTGAATCACCAAGTTACATCCAAATATCCGATGAAAGGGTATCCATTCATCCAGCTGATATGCTCTGGAGAAAGGGTACTTTTGAAACTGAACGAACACTCAAAGCAAGGCACAAAGAATCCGAAGTACTTTCTATTGGTCCTGCGGGGGAAAATTTAGTCACTTATGCCTGTGCATCAACGGATAAGACTCACATTGCTGGTCGAGGCGGAATTGGTGCAATTATGGGGTCAAAGAATCTCAAAGCTGTAGTCGTCAATGGAAGGAAATCAATTGAATTAGCCGATCAAAAAACCTTCAATGCTCTTGTCAAGGAATTTAATAAAAAAGTCTTAGCAAACCCCGCTGTACAATACCGTCACGAAATTGGCACTGCCATGTGGGTTAAAATGTCAAATGAAGGAGGCTTCCTTCCCACACGGAATTTCAAATCGGGAGTCTTTGAAGGCTCTAATAAAATTTCTGGGGAACGAATGCGTGATGAATTCGTTATTGGGCATACTGCCTGTTATATGTGTGGCATAGCTTGTGGCAAAAGAACACGTTTCAAAAAAGGAAAATATGCCGGACTTGAAGTTGACGGACCAGAATATGAAACAATAGCACTACTCGGATCAAACTGTGGAATTGATGATTTAGGCGCCATAGCAAAGTCTAGCCAGCTTTGTGATGACTTGGGTCTTGATACAATATCAGCAGGTGGCACTATTGCTTTCGCTATGGAAGCCAGCGAGAAAGGGATACTTGAGCAAAATGAGGTAGAAGACCTCCGATTTGGAAATGACGACGCAATCCACAAGTTATTACAATTGATAGCAATGCGCCAAGGAATTGGGGAACTCCTTTCTAAAGGATCTCTAGAGGCTGCAGAAAAATTAGGTCATGATAGTTCTCATTTCGCTATTCAAGTCAAAGGATTGGAATTAGCGGGCGTTGAGCCTCGAGGATCGTGGGGAATGGCATTAGCTTATTCAACTGCTGACAGAGGTGGGTGTCATCAAAGATGTTGGACCCCTTCAGCGGAACTGAAAGGTGTAATCCCTCGTCTTAGTATGAAAGGGATTCCAAAATTTGTTAAAGATAGTCAGGACGAGCGGTCTGTATGTTTTTCTCTTGTTGTGTGCGATTTTCTTCCTTTTGATATAGAAGAAATGGTGGCGCTTCTCAATGCGGCCACCGGTTTCTCGTACACGTCAGAGAGCTATTTGACAACTGGTGAACGGATATGGAACCTCACTCGAATGTTCAACGTGCGAGAGGGAATTACTGCAAAAGATGATGTGTTGCCCTTAAGGTTCTACACTGAAAAGATGCCCGAAGGTTTTGCTAAGGGTGAAAAAATATCAAAAGAAACTCTTGAAGAAGCTAAGGCTGAGTATTATAGACTTCGCGGATGGAATAAGGGCGGCATTCCCACAGAAGAAAAACTCGCTTCCCTTGGGCTTTGAAAAACTTTGCAGAATATCCAAGAGATATGCTCGTCTTTTAGGAATCTTACAAGCAATCGCAAATCTATCCTCTTAGGATTAGAGTCAATGGTATTTCACAGGCGTTGAATAAGGTCCACACTGATTGTTTATAGATTTAGCTCAGTTGTAGCACTTCGTAAGACGAGAGCGTGCTCTTCAAATTCTATACAGGTACTTCCTTACGACGATTTTTCTAATTGTCACATACTCTTTGTTGTGCATTTTATTACAGGGCAAGATAGTGGACAAGTTGCTTAGTCATATTAAGTAGGTCATCAATACGAATCCATTCGTCAGGTTGGTGGGCGGAGATATTGTCAAGTGTGAGGGGTCCAACTCCAATGAAATGCTCGGTTTTCAGTGCTTTTGCTACAAAGCCCATGTCAGTTGATCCAGAAGCGCCACCGTAAACGAAGTCGCTGTCTTGGTAACCATGAACAGCTTTGAGGGCTTCCCGCATTTTCTGGGCGTACTTGCTCTTTGTGTCAGCTTTGAAGGGATAGTTAGCATGAACAAAACTAACCTCAACGCTTAATGCCTTACTCTTCGCCTTTCCCCTATCGACAGCGGCTTGAATCTCCTCGACAATGTCATCGTACTTCTCTTCCGGGATGTAGCGTCTATTAATGAGCAACTCGCATTCTGAGGGAACAATATTAGCCTTGTTGCCGCCACGAATGATATCTAGATTGAACATGGGCGTCATTTTGTCTGAAGGAGCGCCTAAAGCACGCAGGGCAGGTACAATGGGCACAGACGACTCACGTTTTTCCACGTCTGCTTTAAGTTTCAGTAACTCAATGATTATGGGCATCATCGCTTCCACTGCATTAACACCCAAAAAGTTCATTCCGGAATGGCAACTGCGTCCCTTGGTGCGAATGGTTACATCGACCATACCCGCAACACCAGCCATGATGATAGGCATTTGCGTACCAAGCTCTGTGTTGAGGACATGACCCTTAACATACCCCTCCTTTGCAAGGTGGTAAATTCCAGGGTATACACCAATTTCCTCATCGGTACATAGTGTACAGATGAGGTCAAAATGGGGTTCAAGTTTCAGTTCATCTATAACCTCTAGAGCTACAATCATCCCAGCAATACCAGATTTCATGTCACAGGCGCCACGACCGTAGATTTTTCCATCCTCCACGACACCAGCGAAGGGATCCTTCGTCCATGGTTCTTCGATGGGTACGACATCCATGTGCGCATAAATGGTAACAGCTTCTTTTTGACCATGTTTGCGAGTGGCTACTAGATTAATGCGGGGGCCTTCCAAGGGATATGGAATCTCTTTGATGTGTTCTTCAGGAACAACTACACGTTCGGTCTTAAAGCCAAGTCCCTTGAATATGGGTTCAAGGTAGTCAACGAGGTCTTCATAGTTGTTGCCTGGAGGGACAACAGTGGGGATTTTAATCAAGTCTCGCATGAGAGTGATGATTCGATCACGCTTGTGCTCAATTGTTTCGAACACTTGTTTTACTGATGGAGCTTTTGTCTTAGTTTTCAGGCTCTTTGTCATTTCTATCACCTCTTTAATGTAGGTTTTAGAATGCTCAATAGAATTGATCAATTCCAGCATACAAGAGGAAACCACGTTATATATAACTAAGGGCACATTAACTGTAAAATGGAGTACTATCAAAATCTTCTGCAACGTTAATCACTGTGAAGCAGAAGATGAAATTAGGAAGTATCGAAAATGACTGAGGATTTTTTAAAGTCGTGGCGACTGTGGTGGTTAGTACCATTTTGCCTATTCTACTTTGGACAAGGCTATTCATTAGCCGCCCTAGGACTTTTCATGCCAATTTACTTAGTCAATGTTCTTAGTGTTCCATTTGAAGTTACAGGTATAGCACTAGCCGTGATTGGAATTCCCTGGATGCTGAAAATTATCTTTGGTGCAATTAGTGATACAGTACCATGGGGCCGATTTGGCCGCCGACGCCCATACATAATGATGATGGCTGTGTTGGCTGCAGGTGGTTGGGCGCTCATTCCCTTCTTTCCCGTTTTCAACACATTTTTCATTATAACGCTCTTCATAGTGGCTCTTGCGACAGCTTTTGCCGACACAACAATAGACGGTTTCGCTGTGGACGTTACTCCATCCGAAAAACGTGGAACTCTACAAGGACTTATGTGGGGTGGACGCGCTGCAGGATCAATCTTAGGCGCTCTAGTGACAGGAATAATAGCTCAAAGCATAGGTTGGGCACTAGTATTTTTTGTTGGGGCTGCAATTCTACTGGTTATGACCGGGATCTGTGCTCTCTTAAAAGAACCTGCGGCACCTTCACGTGGGATGATGTGGGGTGCTCTTAAAAAGGGCTTTTCATCGAAGGGTGTACTACTATCATTATTGTTTACACCAATCCTAACTATGACCTTCGTAATTTACTTCCAATGGGGCGCATTGTTCGTAGGTGAAACAACACTATTAACACTGGCAGAGATTGGAATCGTCATAGCACTAATGAATGCAGGTGCCGCCATAACAGGATTTATTGGGGGACCTCTCACCGACAAACTAGGCTTAAAACTCTCAGTAGCTATTCTGGTCTTAATCCAAGCATTGGGCTTGTCAACTCTTCTCTTCATCCAACCTGGTAACTTCTACCTAGCTTTGGGTATCATGTTTGTACATGGATTATGCTGGGGCCTTGCAAACATTGCATGGCTCTCCCTCGCAATGGCCTCATGTCCACGTGAAGTGGGTGGAACCTTCTTCTCCATTTATGCAATGATATTCAATATGGGCAGCATGCTATCAGTAATTCTCAGTATCTTCATCAAACCTGCCTTTGGCTGGAATGGTTTCATCTTGACATTGATAGCTATCAGTCTAATCAGTTTACTTGTAGGTATTCCAGCAGCAGCACGAGTTGCCAAAGAGAAAGTGGCAAGGGAAGAAACCACCTGATTCTGAATACATCAAATGTCTACGAATCAATTGTAAAAAAGGGGTATTTTCTACAACCCTAGTGGAGTGGATTTCATCGGGTTCTCATCCTGTTTTGGGATCCACTCCAAAACTTTTTTAGAAATATTTAGAGTTTAACTTGTCAATTGTGAAATTATTCGGTGTACGAACTCCTTACATTTGGGAAGTTCACTATCAACAATTGGTCCTTTCATTCCCTCAACTTTAATTGAGAGTCCAGGTGTGATGAGTTTGAGACCTGGCAATTTCTCACCTATGTGTTCCTCCATCTTTCTCATTGCTTTTTCGAAGTCTTCTCCCATATACGTATCAAAAGCAGCAGCAGATTTTCCCTTCAAATCTGCTTTCTGAAGCTTGTCTGCAAATTTCTTGAAGGTTCTAGTCGGCCCACCCATATGGTTGGGTGAGCCCATAAGGATTACATCAAAGTCATCAACTACTTTGAAGTTGAACTCCTTCATGTTAGTAAGAGTAACTTCTGTTCCATTTGCTTCACGCAATTCTTTTGCAATGATTTCAGCTACACGATGAGTGTTACCATATTTTGTATCAAAAGCAACTAAGACTCTGATCATTTTGCTATCCTCTTTTTCTATGAACTGTTATTTGCTCATAAATTCTTTTTTCTAAATAGTAGTTACAGTGTGTTCAAAAATGTAGGATAAAAGGTCAGAAGCGAGAGTAGTTCAAGTAAGCTAGATGTATCCTAATAATGTCAC
>JABXGU010000853.1 GCA_016550415.1 archaeon
CAATATCAAAGTCAAAAACGTCAAACCAAAGATGGAGGTCGATATGACCGACTACTTCATCCTCATTACTAGACGACAATTATAATCTTGAAAAAGAGAGATGGTGAATGTGGCTCAAAGACGCATAACATCACAGGTCCAAGGGGCAGGCGCATTATTTCTAATCATGCTTATACTGAGCACATTCACTCTTTCACTGAATACTGCAGGAATACCACCATCAACTTCTTGGAATAATAAGGAGGAGAAAATTTCTCAGAATCTTAAGGATATCATCGATTCATCAAATTCTCCAACAGATCCTGTTGATGTGATTGCAAGCTTAAATTCCAATGTAGATTGGAGAACAGCAGAAGAAGCGATTCTTAGAATGGCTCCGGACACACAGATTCGTGCATTTCATCAAATTCTTAATGCGATTTCTCTCCGTACAACAGTAGGCGAATTATACAATATTGCTGGCTTACCTGTTATTCATCGTCTTTGGACCGATATAGCTGTCCAATTGGACACACAAGCAATTAATTTGAAGACACTTTCAAAGCCAAGTACCACAGGAACATATCTTTCCCCTCAAGAAGTTGTGATGACAGAACCATTGTTGGCAGAGGGACTAAATGGCTCTCATACAATTGTTGCAGTCCTTGATACAGGTATAGACATAACACATCCAGATTTAGATGATTTTGACGATAATGAAACAACCTATGACCCAAAGGTACTAGCCCAAGTATCCTTTGCTGAAGGTGATCCCTTCCCCTTTGACCTTAATGGGCATGGAACATATTGTGCCGGGCTAATTGCAGGAACTGGTACAGCTTCTAATGGCACATACACAGGTATTGCGCCAGGAGCACAATTGCTAAGCGTAAAGGTTCTGTTGGCTGATGGAACGGGTTATTCCTCTTGGGTAATCCGAGGAATCGAATGGAGTGTGGCACATGGCGCGGATATTATCCTTCTACCCTTCTCATCGTTTGGAATGCCAGGTGATCCATTATCAGAAGCTGTGCGTATTGCCACAGAACAGGGCGTGCTAATTGTAGCAGCATCAGGTGATCGTGGTCCTAATCATATGACCATAATGTCGCCAGGAGAAGCTTTGACAGCTCTAACAGTAGGCGCCTATGATTCCCAGACTGGGCTAGTGGCTGAGTTCAGCAGTAGAGGTCCAACTTATGACATGCGGAGTAAACCTGACCTAGTTGCACCCGGCGTTGACATCATCTCTTGTTCGCTGGCTGGTATCATCCCCACCGATTATGGTAACATATCGATTTCAGTTTCTGCAGATGATTTAGATATGTTTGGAGTAAGTGCATTTGGTTATCCTGTGAATGGCAACTATACGATGGCAAGCACAACCGCAGCTTCAGCAGCTATTGCCAGTGGAGTAGCCTGCCTATTACTGGAAGGATGCCGATATGCAACTCCAAATTGCCTAACCATTGGAATGAGACAAGGAGCTGTCTCCATAAACGGAGAGCCAAACGTGGAAGGATATGGATTATTGAATGCTTCAGCAGCCTTTGATGCATTGGCAGAGCTGCAAGATCCGTTCCCAGCAGATTTTCGAAGTAGGGCCACTACAACTGGATTACCCTACTATGGAATATTGATGAGTCAGGCGGGAGATGAGAATGTAACACTATTGATGAGCACATACACAACAGCGATGGCTGCAATAGTGCAAAGTAATGTCACAAATATGACCATGATGCACATGCTCATGGGGATATTCTACTTATCAATTGGTAACAATAACCCAATACCTTTTTACTACCTAAATGTAGAGCAGGAGTTCCATTGGACCACAATACCCACTGATGATTATACAAGGGCTACAGGTATCCTATCCTATGGAGACCTTCTCATAATTTCACGCGTTGAATCTTGGCGAATAACGACCGACCCTCCAACAAACGCGTTCCGCATCACTCATTTCCTGATGAATATAGGAACAGAAGAGCTGGAAGATGTTCGATTATACAGCTTATGGAACTTTGATCTTTTCACTGGAGCGAATAATACTTCTGATCAAGTTGGGCTCTTTAATAGTTCAACACAGACGTTCCACGTATCAGGAAATTGTCTACCACCTAATGAGTCACTTCCCGTTGACCAATGTATTGGCTTTAACACCTCCATCACACTTGATGAATTCGAGGTTGGTGCTTATGACCAAGTTAGTGAACATCTGAATGAAGGTGTGCTAAATGGAAGTAATGCATATACTAGTCAAGATGGAATTGGTGTGGGAACACGATGGAATCTTGGCAATCTAACCGATGGTGAAGATGTTGTCAATGTGACAATGACGCTTGGTTTTGGGAGCACATTTGCGGCAGTCATACATGGTCTAAATGAGACCGCAAAAGCAACCCAACCACAATCTCTAGCAGATTATTGTTTAATCAGGGTTACGCTCCCGCGCATTGGATTGCCTGATAAAACCTACCACACAAGTGCTCTAATTCTTAATATTGGTGATAAAGCTACTGACACTCTTGCAGCCTTCCCAACCAACCAATCTCGACCTAGTGGTGGTGCAATCTTTTCCCGCTATTTCCAGCTGGGCAGTTTGGGGCCCTTCCAATTTTCCCAACTTACGGTTGAATGGAACCCTGAGTCAGAGGATATCTATTTGGCTGCATGGGTTGCATCACCTGAAATTTCACTAGATTGGTTCAACTTGACAATGCAAGAAGATTCCTACCCATTGGACAATATTATCTACAGAGATGTATTCATTAGTTCTCCACCCAGGATGCGCTTTATCACACCTAGAGCTTTGCCTTATGGTCCAATGATGCTTAATTTCCCCAATGACTACGCCATCTATAACCTTTCATTACTCACTTCAACACCCATCGAACACTTGGAAATCCTTGTAGATGGTAATGCTTCAGATTGGGTGACTATCGCACAAAGCCAAATCAATAGTATCCAAATTGGAACTCGATTCCAATTGACTATAATGATACCATCATTTCTTGATGAAGGAATCTATTCAGCAGAAATTCATGCCATAGCATCTGATGGCTGGGAAATGGTTGTTCCATTGTTGGTTAATGTACAATATCCAAAGGCAATAATTCTTTTTGACACAATACATAACCTGGGAATTGATTTTACATCACTGGGGGATTTATCCAATCTTGATTTGGAGGCGTTAATGGCTGCATTTGATGAGATGTCGGACAGTATCTTCACAGGCTACTCGATACTACGTGAGCAATTTGCAGAAGCTCGCCTTAGCTTAATAGAGATTCCAATGATTGATGAAATCAACAGTACAATTCTTTCAATCTTTGATGGAATCATTATCTGTGATCCAGAAACTGGATTTACAATGGGTGAAATAGTAAATCTTACCCAATACATAAATGACGGCTTCAAAGTCATAGTCCTAGCTGATAACCCCGATGCAACAAATCATACAGCACTTAACCAACTTCTCTTCAGCTATGACATACAGCTTTCTGGTTCAATTTCAGCAATTAACACAACTGATCTTTCAGGCACATCACTTTTCACAGATGGAGTTTCTGCGATAACAACAGAAGATGGAACGTACCTTCAAACTACTGGACTTACGGAGGTATTTGCATGGTCAAATAGTTCAGCGATAGGTGGATACCAAGATTCCTTTGGGCGAGAACTTTTTGTTTTTGGTTGCTCTGCTACCTTTGCTAATACGCACATACAACATCTAGACAATCTTGTTTTTGCGAACAATATCATTCACCATCTTTTTCGGAGAACGGTCAACATCACAATTCTTCCAACAGGGGGTAATGGTAGCATCTTCACCATTGGGGAGGATGCAGGCTTCATAATCGATGCTGTGAACCAAACTGGAAACGGCGTTGAGGGACTTGAGATTTATGTCCTCTACAGACTAGCTAATGGCTCTGACATCTATTTCATAGCATTCGAGGTAAAGGAAGGACGTTATGGAACATTCATCTTCGCTAATTGGACAGGAAATCTAGTCGGCGACTATACAATCTTTATATTCACATTACCAAGCAATTACAGTAGCACCATGGCGTTCATGCACTTCTATTATGTAGCGGCACCTGAACCACCATTGCCTGAACCCAAACCAGATTATTTCCAGCTAATGATATTTGAAATAGCTTTGGCAAGCATTATCATGCTTCTTGTGATTGGCATCTACTTTTCAGGTCAATATAGGCGGCATCGTCGAATGCGAACACCGATAATCGACGAAGAGCTCATTCAACGCATTGATAATGCCTTGAACACTCTTCACGCATTACTTCGAGAGATGGAATGGACATTAACAGACCGTCGTTTAGATCGATTGGAAAAGCTACGTTTCGCAGCAGGTAAAACAGCAACCAGACTTGATAAGATGTTGGAGAAATTACGTGATATCGCATCAGAAACTGGGATATGAAGCTAATGTCAAAAGCCAAGGAACCAAAAATCATCGAATTCAATAATGCTTCAGTCAAACTTGGTAGACACGTCATATTGAAGGAGATAACATGCTATTCTCGTAAGCAGGAAATCCTTGGTGTCATTGGTGCTTCAGGTTCAGGCAAAACAACGATGCTCCGAGTCATGACCGGACAAATAAAACCATACAAGGGCTATGGGCAAATTGCAGGCTATGATTTTGCTAGGGAAGCCGCTGAAATCCATTATGCCACTGGATACGTTCCCCAACATGAAACTGAGAGCCTCTACTTTCCATTCTCTGCTCTGGAAAACGCTCATTTCTTTGGAAGAATGTATTCAATTCCTGGAACAGAAATAAAACAACGAGCTACCGAGCTTCTAACTGTTCTTGGTTTCGATGAAGAACTGATGCATAAACCCGTGCAGTTCCTAAGCGGTGGCGAAAGGAAGCGGGTTTCTATTAGTGTTGGACTGATTCATCAACCACCAATACTTCTTTTGGATGAACCGACAACTGGTCTTGACGCACATCTACGCCATGAGCTGCTTAATTATCTTAAACAACTCAATTATCGCTATGGAACCTCAATGATTCTCATCTCACACGATTTGGAAGTTGTGGAATATTGTAGCCGCGTAATTCTACTTGAAAATGGAAAAATATCATTGCAGGGGCATCCCGATGAACTAGTACGTTCGCTTGCTGGTAATGGAGAAGCCATACAAGTAACATTCAAAAGACTCACTCAGGAAACTATTATGCAAATTCAGGACATTCAATTTGTCCGTACAACAATTCGTTCAGGACGAGGGAGCCTGAAAGTATTTGTTGATGAACCCCAGCATCGAATCCCTGATCTACTTAGAACACTCCATGAACAGAGCATTGCCGTTGAAGAAATGAGTATTGTTGATGCCAGCTTTTACGATTTCTTCCGTACAAAAAGCTGGAAAAATAAATCTAAGGAAGAGCTTGGAAAAGCACAGTAGAAAATCCTATAGAAGAAAGCTTTTTTCTATTTACTATTAGTTGACTCATTATCTTAATAAGAAGAAATACACCCTTATCTACTAACAGGTGTGCAGCTTTGTCAAAACAACCATTCTATGAATTCAAAATACTCCTAATAGGAGAACCTGCCGTCGGAAAAACAAGCCTGATTTTTAGATTTGTCGAAGACAAATTTGAAAGAGAATATAAACCATCAATTGGCGTTGATCTTGCGTCAAAGACATTGGATGTTGATGATAAGGTTGCACGACTTGTAATCTGGGATATTGCCAGTCAAGAGCAATTTGCTCCCTATCGTTCCAGTTTCTATCAACAAGCAAATGGTGCGCTAATGGTCTTTGACTTGACTCGTTCAGAAACTCTGCAAGCAATCGAAAACTGGCAGCGAGAAGTCAATCAGTATGTCGGTAACATCGAATTGGTCCTGATTGGAAATAAATTGGACCTTACGAAAAAGCGTACTGTACGAAAGAGTGATGTTCAACCATGGATTGACCGCTATGATTGTACTTATATAGAAACTAGTGCAAAAAATGGCGATAGAGTAGAAGAAGCATTCCGAGCCATTAGCTCAGCAATCATATCAAAAATAAATCAATGAGCCTACATCCTAGGAACAGGATTTATCACTACCCAAATCAAGTTGAAATTTTCGAAATACATAATCTTGTATTAGATTTTAATGTAAATCCAATGAAATAGCGAATGAGTGAAAGGGTTAATAATAAAAGCGTAACTTGCATGATTCGGTAGATGTGAGGACCTATGAAATCGGAGCCATATGATTTTGCTGCGTGGACATCATTTATACCAGAATCGGAAATTCGTCGACTTCTGAAGTATAATGTGCCCTACTATTTTGGTGGTGGAAAACCAGGAGCTCTACCCGTAGAGACGCTCTCTAAAATATTAATTGACCTTGGTCAGGAACAATTACAGGAAATTAAACAAGGCAAAGAGGAGTTGGTCATTGATGATTTTAATTATGGGCCAACTGGAGGTAAATTATTTCTCAGAAAAACCCTAGCCCAACGCTTGATGAAATATGATAATATCGTCCTTGACAAAGAACATCCAGAAGAGGACATAACCATCACAACTGGATCGCAGCAAGCGCTCTACGCGATTCTTGACACATGTATCGATGAAGGTGACCTAATCCTCACAACGAGCCCAGCATATCTAGGCTTTCTAATGCCAGCGGTAAAGCTGGGTGCCCACCTAATAACGGTTCCAACAGATTTACAGGGTGCGATTCCTGAGTATTTTGAAGCTGCCATTAGACTCTGTAAGAAAGAGTATGGAAAACATCCTGAAATGATCTATTTGGTGCCAGATTCCGATAATCCGAAGGGCACTACATTGCCCAAGGATCGCCGAGAAGCTTTCTTTAAGTTAGCAGTCAAATACAACATACTAATCGTTGAAGATGGAGCCTATCGAGAAATCCAATTCAAGGAGCCACGAGAGAAACCCATCAAGACATTTGATGTGAAGAACAAGTATGTTGCTTATCTGCGAACCACAAGCAAAGAAGCGGCTGTACTACGCATTGGATACAATGTCTTCCCACCTAAAGTTGCAGAACATATCAATACAGACAAGGGCTACCTTGACCTGTGCAGCCCAACAGTCGTTCAACGAATACTCGACATCTATTATCGTAAATACATTGATGATGTTCTTCCAAAAAGTGTACAAACTTATCGAAGACGTTGCGATGTAATGTGTAAAGCAATTGATGAAACATTTCCACCGGGCCAACGAACAGACCCCACAGGCGGATTCTTCATCTGGTGGGAAAGCAAAGACACCACCTTTGATTCAACACAATTCCTTGATAAAACCGCACTCCCCAATGACATCATCTATGTGCCCGGATTGGCATTTTATCCAATAAAGGGATCCACCTATCGCCCAGAAACTAATGAAATGGTGCCAGTGGAGCGCCCAACAAATGGAATGCGAATCAGCTATTCGTATAACTCTGAAGAGACCATTGACAAGGGTATCAGGAAACTTGGGGAATTGCTCCAAGAAGCCTTGGGATAATACAAAACCACTAATTGATTAGAAGACTACATTGCTTCTTTCTTTTTCTCTTCACAGTTAATGAAGACCATCATCTTCAAGCTAGTTCTACCTGAAGGACCGCCGCCATTGAACAATAATGATGGCGATAGAAGCGAGAAGAAAGTAGGCTACAAAAACTGCAGAGACGCCAATTGCCATTGCATGAACTAACTGTACAAGAAAGTCTAAGGCAAAGATTTGCAAACCGACACGGGCAATCAAAAGCAAAGCGCCGTAAATGGAATAAATGGGCCAAGCAATAAGGCCCCCAAGTAGAAGGATGAATACTGTGAACAGTCCTGTGCGGCTTCGTACAGGGTCAAGGAAATGGTGAGGTAGAGTACTTGTATCATCATGTTGAAAGTAATAGAGGAGAAGAAATGGGGTGGGTTCTAGGCGTATTGCACTCCAAAATTGGACACCAGCCTGAATTGGCAAGATTAACAACGTGAGTATCCAAGAATAGATGAACATAATATCTATGAAGCTTGCAGGGAAAACCAGCCCCACATTGGCAACCCCATACATAGCAAGAATCGTCAGTACACCACTCAAAATATGTGAACCTAGAAAAACTGCGAAACGTCGCAACGCTGACTGCACAAAAGTCACCTTTCTTCAAAAGCTAAACCATAGTTCACTTTTATGCTTTCTTACAGTCAAAATTTTCTACTTATAGAGGCTTATTTTAGAAAAGATTGAGGAAACAAAAAGAGGAAAAAAACTCCAAAAAAAAGAGAGAGTAGGGGGCTACAAACCCCCTAATTATGTATTTACTTGGCTGCCACTTGGCGCCGCTTGAGTAAGCACGTGACCACAAGGATCAGTATTACAATCACAGCGACGGCAATGACAATGTAGAGTTCGTATGGTAATTGAATGGTTGTTTCTACAGGAAGGATGGTGAATACAGCGTCAGATGTATCACTGACAGTGTACATTCCATCTGTGCAGTTCACTCGTACCATGAACTGATCACCTGAAGGAAGACCGTAGAACGCATTCAATGAATCCCAAGTTGCTGACATAAGTGTTGTACCGAAGACCACAAGTTTCCAAGTTGCACCAGTATCATTGCTGACTTCAACAGTGAAGCCAAGAATTTCATCTAGGTTGGCATCAGAAGCAGTCCATGTAATGGTTATGGAACCGGGGTTCTTTATTTCACCACCGTTGGGTGAGGTAACTGCTAGGGTTGGAGCGAAGAAGTTCGTGATGCTCACGTTCTTGACATCGACATCCATACCAGTACCGAAGTCGATTGAGGTTCCAGTCCATCCCTTGAGTTTCAAGTCAATCACTGTGTTTAGACCCAATGTATGGGTGTCAAACCCAGATGTAAGACCAGCCTGGATATGTGGATAGATAGCAGCTGCTGAAGCATATACTACGAATGGTAGGTCATAGCCACACCAAACATAGTTTGCTCCTGCATCGATACCCCAGTAGTCAACACCAATCAAGTAGTCACCTGATTCTGGTGCTGAGCCGATGGTAATATCTTCGATACTACCTGCATTAGTGCTGGAGCCGATTAAGACACCACTTGGGCTCATAAGGAAGAGTTCACAGTCATGCGGAGCCGATGGAGGACCAGGATCGCCTCCCAGTACCTCA
This sequence comes from archaeon, assembly GCA_016550415.1. The sequence continues at coordinate 9,134 of JABXGU010000853.1, forward strand.
AGATTCAGCTCAAGAAGCATTCCTGCTGCAATTCCTGACCAAGTGTATGTGAAGTCCCAAGGACCACCAGCCGCTGTATTAGGTGTAGCGTTGGCTTCAACGAATAATCCATGGATTTCAAGTTGACTTGATAGGAGGACCTGTAGGTCGGTCTCCCGAATCTCAAGAGTCGGGAATCCATCAAGACCCCATGAATCATATGTACCATTCAAGATAACATGTGGACCATTAATCGACATGTCATCAACGACTTGTGTATTCTGTGCAATACCAGCTGCGCTTGTGCAGTTGATCATACCTGAGGGACCAGGAAGATCCTCGAACCCTAATTGTGTAGCATTGTTCACTGGAGTTACAGTGATGGTAATGTTCTCTGGAACATAATTACCACCGTAACTGGAAACGTGCAGTGCAATAATCAGGTAACCACGATTTGAACAGGATCCGGGACCCCAAGTGTAGTCGGTTAGGAGTACGTTCTGGCATTCCCAAGTGGGAGTACCAACCCAGTGCCCATCATCGACATAACTTGTTGATGATTCAAACCAGCCACCAAGATATCCGTTAACACCATAGCCTGCCATGAGAGTGTAGACGTCTATGCAGGTGTCAGGGTCAGTCCATGTGACATTAGTCATAATCCACGTGGTGAAATTGTCACCCGTATTGATATCGCTAACGTCTACCATGTACCATCGCCATTCACCCGAAGCCTTTCTTCCATTGTAGTCAATTGCTCCAGTGATTGCACCTTGGTCGAATGGATGTCCATCAGTGCCACCCCAGGTTAAGCTGTCACCAGGACCGACTTGTCCGTCGACTCGTACTGTGATTGGGAAGTACTTGTCAACAGTACCCTTGGTAGCTTTGATGAATCCTTCATAGATACCAGGTGAAACACCACCAGGAACAGTGCATGTGATGTTCCAAACATTGGAACTGTGCTGAGTGAAGCTGAACCATGACCAGTCAACACGTTGATAGAGTCGAATGGTGATTGTGACATCTAGGGTTCTCCAGAGGTAAACTTCGTTACCAACATCGTGGTAATAGATTGTGGCGTTCATGTTGCCATTCCATTGATCACCAGGATTGCCAACATGGATTTGGCTGCATGGTGTTGCAGAATAGTCAAACATGACACGACGAACCTCACCAACACCTTCAGTGCCAGCGAAGTTAATCACACCATCTTCGTTGGTGTCGTTCCAGTCATGGAGGAACACATAGTTGCCATCACCTGTCAGAGCAAAGAGTTGCTCGAATTTGTCAGCTCCGTATGAGACGTGGATGACAGCATAGTCTGCATCGTTCATGAACTGGTCTTGGAAGATCTTGTCAAAGTGACCATCAGCAAAGAGCGAATAGGTCGTATACACACTGGTAGAGGTGAATGTCTTAGTGCTTTCGTTTAGTAGCGTGTACCACTCGGCATCAATACCATCCAAGGCTAGAGTTGAGGTTCCAGCGTAAGCTTGGATTTCCTTGCTTTCGCCAGCCATGATGCTGTGAGTAGTGAAGCTACCACTGAGCCACTGAACGTAATACCCAGGATGATCGTATGATTCACCATAGTATGGAATACTTCCGATGAGTTCTCCAAAGTACATGTTCATGTACCAAGAACGAGACCATGTTGCAGGGTCATGTTGTAAGCCCCAGTTGGAAAATGTGTAGTTGCACGCAAAGCCTGGAAGGTAATCTGTTGCACCATCAGTGGTGTCGTTACCAAAGGCTATGTTCACTGTTCGCCAAGCATTGACTCGTCCTGCACCTTGTCTGAGGGCAGGTTGATTGAGGTCATCTGTACCAGACATAATAGCTGACTTCAAAACACCATACAAGTTGCCAGGAGGTGAACCAGCTGCTTGGAATGCAAGAGCTGCTACACCAGCTGCAATAGGTGCGGCTTGGCTAGTTCCACCGAATGTAGTCCATGATGAATTTCCGTCACCTTGTGAGTAGTGTAGAGGTGCAATGTCGAACGCCCATGCACCAGGAGCTACAACATCAGGCTTAGGCACAGACTGTGGTGTTGGACCATTGCTGGAGAAGTCTGCAATCTGGTCATATGGTTGTGGACCTAGTGAGCTGTCATTGTTGTATGTGGGTTGAGCATAGTGGGTTGTTGTGCTTGCACCAACCATCAAGGCTGTTTCTGAGCTTGGTGAACCGCTTGTACCCCAACCAGGGCCAGCGTTACCTTGTGAAACAACGAAGAGAGGTGCAGCGAAAATCTCAGGTGTGACTGGTTCATACCAAGGAGTCCAACCAGTGAAGCTATAGGTATCATCGGTGAGGCCACCAGTTGATAGGAAGTCCATGGTGTAGCTGTACCAATCATTGCCCCACTGGAAGTTATAGGGAGCAGTGAAGAAGTAGCCGATGAAGCCCCAAGAGTTGCTCAAAATTTGTGCTTGGTTTGAATAGTCGTAGCCAAAGTAGCCACAGTGATCCCAGTCATACCAAGAATTGTAGGGATTGTTCGCCAAGTAGATTGGTCGGTAACCAGAACCCCAGAACCAACAGTTGATTATGTCACCATAGGTGAAGAGCATGAGTGCCATGATCTTAGCACCAGGTGCCACACCGGGGGTTGTGTAGAGTGTTCCGTTACCGTATAGGTCGTATTCAACGATTCCACGACCGGCTGCGGAACCAGCAGTACTTGTGCCGTGCCCGTCAGGGTCGTACATGCATGAAAAGCCTCGACCGAATCGGTCAATACCACTGACCAAGTCGCCATTAATGACGCCAAATAGGTCAAAGGTGTTGGAAAGGCAGCCCATGCTGTAATCGTTGGAACCATTACCATCAAAGTCAATTGCGAGGACTTCTGTTCCGTCACCCCACATGTGGGGATCGTTGTTTGTGAAGTCCCAGTCAGCTGAAACACTGGTACTGAAACCATTAAAGTCTGCAGATAGTGCAAAGCTGGTTTCAAAGTCGACATATAGCGTATCGTACACGAAGGGCGTTACACTGTCAACGAGAATGAAGACGAAGAACTGTCGGCGAACACCAGAACTGGAGCCAACGTGGACATCCATACCCACTTTGTAGAAGCCGGATTGACTGACGATTCCGCCAAAGCCACCAACATACATGTCTTCAACTTCGACACCATAGGTAGAATATGAATATCGTATTCCACCAAAATCGCCAGCCCACATTGGGAAGTCTAGACCCGCCGTTAGGAGGTAACCACCGACTGAGGGCAGGGCGTAGCTGGTGATTGCGAGTGTAAGTCCACCAGGGTCAAAGCTTGTTGGATAGCCAGAGCTGTTTGTAGCGTATGCATCAGCAAGGTCTGTATGACCAAAGTCAGTACCAGTGTCAACGATACCAATTGTGATTCCGGTTCCGTCGATTTCTGGGTAATTGTCCTGAACTAGGTCATTTTGGATTATCTGCTGTACTAGGTATTGGTCAGTGACAGGAGTGTCAGCACCTTCAGAATAGGCATCAAGTTTCTGGTCGCCAATAATGGAGCCAGTGTAGTCAATTTTGTCAATGAAAATCAAATCTTTGGGAGTTGGGACAAATCCCTGAACGAGATAGCCACCGGGATACCCAAAGACATTCTTAATTGTCATGTGGTCACTAACCTCAATTAAGTCTACATCGCGTAGACAACCGAGGAGGACACCAACTGAGTTGCCATTGGATCGTATGTTGTCTGGAGCAATACCAGTTTTGAGCCATGTGCGAAGGTTACTGTGGATGTTAGCTAGAGGGTCAGTGTTTGAGTCACTTGAAGAAGTGGTTGGCTTTCCTGAAAAGAATGTGTTAGAATCTGTTCCAGGAATAAGAGTTGGAAAGCTTGTAGCAAGATTAGCAAGAGGTATACCAGAGATGCCGATGAACATTGAAAAACAGAGAATTACTGAAAAAGTTAGTGATACTAGAGGTCGCTTCTTAAGAAGCATATTTACTTTCATTTTTTTATTTCCATCCGTTGTTCCTACTTTACAGTAGGGTGGCGAATAGTGAGGCAAGGGTCTTTAAATACTTTAATGTGTCTTTCAGATGCTAAATGAACTTAGTTTATAAAGGGAAGATGAAAAAACGAGAAATTCATCGCTTTTTGTCGATTGCAGGTTTCGAAATGTTTTTTAAGAAAATACATCTATCTTTCTTTTTGGTGGTATAGTGAACACGTTTAGAAGTCACAAGGAACCACCCAGCGCAACTAAAATCGTCCACACGATAGAAAACCAGGGTCCTATGACCAGTAAGGAAATAGTGGATACGACCAAGTTGGCACCGCGGACGGTACGGTATGCGCTGAAACGGTTGGTTGCAGAAGGCGTTGTCGCGCGAGTTCCCAACTTGAATGACCTACGCCAGACAATCTTCATGCTCCACATTGAACGTCGCATGAACCGTTAGCTTATTATCACCGGACCCTTTATTCGCAGTTGCCAGATCATCAGAGAAGGAGTGACTATGACATTTTTCTACCGTCGAAAACCAAAGCCTCCCTCCTCCACTTTTTTCACGCCACTACTGAAGCTCTTTAAAACTGAATATTCCACAGCGTGGACAAGACCTTCTAGACCCGCACCAGTTGAGGATAGTGGAAGTCCAATCCTCCTCAGTGGACCCAAGAGCCGCTATGGTCTCGGTATTGGACTCCACTTCATCGCCATCCCCAAGCATCCAAGAATCGACGCCAATTGTGTATGGAAATATGCTCGAAAAGAAATGTATGATGCACTCATTCAAGAGGGAGTGAGCCAAGCAGAAGCAGACATGTTCACAAGACGCTTCATAGACTTACTTCAGCCTCCAGTAGAAATTGTAGTTGAAATCGAACCAGAGGATAAAAAAGCAATAGAGGATTTCCGGCGCCTCATTAACTATCAATTACTCCTTGGACAAAATTATGATGGCACAACTCCATCTATCAGTCAAATCTATGGTGAATTAATAGAAACATTCACAAGTGTCCAAGCAAAAGAAAAACCAGGCAACCCAGATGCCGCCACTGAATTAGATGGCATTATTCTACGTAACGTCAGTATAACCATTCGCCAAGAGGATATCGAAAAAAAGACCATCCTCGACATCGAAGGGAAACTGAAAGAAGCCATCATATTCTTCAAAATGTTCACAGAATCACGCTACCTAAAGCGTGCAACACCCCAAGAACCACTCATCATCCAACAACTCTACAAATAGACCAAACTTCTGCTTGATTCAGTAACCATTCACTAGAATGTCTTCTATTAGAAACTAAGTCTCACAGGAACTCAGTCTAGCTAAGAACCATTTTTGGAGCCTTAACTAAGTTTTAAGCAACACCAGAAGGAAAATACACTTATCAAATGAATCATAGAGCACCGGAGAATTACTCTTTCTCTTCCCATTGCTTAGGATCGAACCAGTTCCAGCAGGCAGCATAGTGGTCCTTTTCAACCTGTTTCCACGGAGGCTCTTCCAGTCGACACTTCTCTGTAGCTCTGTCACATCGTGGATGGAACCGGCAACCTGAAGGAGGATTAATTGGGCTAGGAACTTCGCCCACAGGCGCACGACGAGTATGCACTAGAGTTGGGTCCGGAATGGGAACGGCGGAAACAAGAATTGCAGTGTACTGATGCTTCGGATTGTCAATCACTCGTCCGATGGGTCCATACTCAACAATCTTGCCCAAATACATGATGGCAATCCTATCACCGATAAACCGGCCAGAGGCTAGGTCGTGTGTCACATACAAGTAAGTGAGATCGTATTTCTTAATCAGGTCTTTAAGCAGTTGTAGGACTTCAGCGCGGATTGATGCATCAAGCATTGAAACAGGCTCGTCTGCAACTATGAAGGATGGCTGGGATACGATGGCGCGAGCAATTACTACGCGTTGACGCTGACCACCACTGAGCATGTGAGGATATCGGCTCAAGAAGTCTTCAGGAGGAATAAGTCGCACATCCTCCATCGCCATCTTTACCCTCTCTTCCAGCTCTTCACGATTCGAAGCAAGTTTGTTAACCTGAAGGCATTCTGCGATACTGTCGAAAATGGACAAACGGGGATTTAGCGATTCATAGGGGTCCTGGAATATTATCTGTAATTTTGGACGGAGCGCCTTCATTTCCTGCTTGGAAATCTGTGAAAGATCCTGACCAGCATATGTGACGGTGCCCTCCGTGGCTTTATCAAGATTCAGAAGAACCCGTCCAGTTGTGGTCTTTCCACAGCCAGACTCGCCAGCAAGAACAAAGACTTCGTTCTTGAAGATTTCGAATGAAACATCGTCTACAGCCTTAACCCAGATTTGTTCGCGGCTGAAAAGAGATGCAATCATCCCCTGCCTGACAGGGAAGTATTTCTTAAGATTAGTTACTTTTATCAATGGTTTTCTTGTTGCTGCCATGAATAATCACTTCCAGACATTCTTACCCCACAGCTTGTCAGCATGGTGACAGGCAACGAAGTGTTTCGTTTTTATTTCCCGAAATTCAGGTTCCTTATTTTCGCAAATCTCAGTAGCTATTGGACAACGCGGGTGGAACCGACAACCTGAAGGAGGATGAATAAGACCAGGAGGAGCACCCGGAATACTGACGAGATGGTCGCTTCCAAGAAGGCTAGGAACCGAACGGATAAGACCCTCAGTATAGGGATGCAACCGTTCCTTGAAAATAGTGACAATGTCAGCGAACTCAACAATTTTTCCAGCATACATAATCGCAACACGGTCACAAGCCTCAGCAATGGTTGCCAAGTCATGAGTGATGAGGATAACAGAAAGGTTGAATTTCTTCTGAAGACTCTTAAGCAGCTTAAGAACCTGAGCCTCGACAGTAACATCGAGGGCAGTGGTAGGCTCATCAGCAATAATCACCTTAGGCTCCGTAACCAAAGCCATGGCAATCATAACACGCTGCTTCATGCCACCACTAAACTCATGAGGATAATTCGAAGCACGAGAAGGATCAACACCCACAACCTCGAGAATATCCTCCATCTTCTTCCAAGCCTCATCATGAGTCACATCCTCATGGATAAGAATGGCTTCAACAATCTGCTCCCCAATCCGAAGAACAGGATTAAGCGCATTCATAGCACCCTGAAACACCATGGAAATCTCTTTCCACCGAATCTTACGAAGCTCACCAAGCGACTGCTTCGTCAGATCCACGCCATCAAGAATAACCTCCCCATCCACAATACGACCAGGATAGGGCATGAGATTCAGAATAGCGTAGGCCATCGTCGACTTGCCACAACCAGACTCACCAGCAATACCAAGTGTCTCACCACGCTGCAAGTTGAAACCAACATCATCCACAGCCTTAACAGAACCAGTCTCAACGAAGAAATACGCCTTCAAATGCTTAACTTCAAGAACTGACAAACTTTTCTCACCCCAATGTTATTCTGTAATCCAACTTGATACTCCTATATCCTTTACGAATTTGGAATCACCATTTAAGAATCTCAATGACATTCTCCCTAAACAAATTTGGTTTCTAAGAATAACGCTGGTGATTGTGTTCAGGGCAACATTTTCTCGTAAACCCAAGAATTTTACCTCCAAGGGGTTTCAGAGAGGGGAGAATGGGTTAGGGTTATTCAAATTGTTTAAAAACTTTACTTATGGTGCACGTGCTAGCTAACTAGCATCCAAATCAACTTCATCTACAAACAAGACCAAGTAAGAAAAAAGGAGGTATCTCACTCACTCTCTAGATACGAAGACAAACCAATTAGACATGGAACATCCTAGGAACTAACCTAGACCATCCATTCCCGAAAGGGTTCAAGAGGAGGTCTATAGGCTTGCTCATTAAGAAAAGAGGGGAGGGAGAAGAAGAATTCAATGGAGTGGAGTTTTAGACTGGGTCAGGACTTGGAGGAGGCGGATACAAGATAATCACCAAAGGTTCACATGTAATAGGGTACTTAAACTCCCCAAAGACCATAAGCGTCCAAGTTAATCTGTGTACCAAAAAATAGACATTATACAGTGAACCCCCTAGCATAGGATGAGGATGCAAGCTATTAATAGAAACCGATTAGCTATCTGTCGGGGGCTAGGCATCGCCTGACTCCTCAACGATCTCGTGGACGCTTCCACCCTTCTTTCTGATACAGCTGCAGACGCAGGGAATGACAACGATTACTATGAATAGTAGGCCGATGAACCAGCCAAAAGCATTGTCAAAACCGTTCAACAAATCTATGTAGGGAGGATTGTTTGTTGTTGTGTTGGATCATCTGTAGAGGGTTATTGTTAGGCTGAACCGGAGAGAGACCTGACCCGTATTGTCAAGGACTAGGTGCCATGTGCTGGTGTGGGGAAAGGCTGCTTGGGTGTTTAGGCTCCAGTCCACCTCATCTAATATGAGGCAGCCTGTTGTTGTCTGGTTGGTTAGGTAGCTTTGATAGGCTGTGTCGTTACAGACAAGGAGGGTGGTGGGGTTGAAGCCTGTTCCACTTATGGTGAGGTTGATGGTCCAGAGGTCACCAGAGCCCCGTGTGTTGTTATAGTACCATTGGCTGTGACTGGGAAGCGACTCAAGAAAACCACGATACTCATAATCAATACGGGTCCAACTTCCTTCATTAGCATTTAGAGTATTTGGAATCCAAGATGTTATGAGCAGAAGGAGGAAGGTGAGGAGTAGTTTTGTCTGCAGGGGTGGATTGAACCTCATACGAAGGGGTCACCTCTGCAAGCTGCACGTGAATTGGTCACTTTTCATGCTTTACGGTCGCTCTTAGCAGAGAGGCTGTGTTTTACTTACTCACATACAGAGAAGATTCCTCAGTTACATTATTTATTTCCATTACTTGGCATATTCCATCTGCGTTTAATTATGATAATTAATACAAATATCCCGACTGCCATGCCAATACCACCAATGGAAAGAAGCACCATATTCCCTCGTATCAACTGATTGTCAATCATCACAGCTAGCTTGTTCTCTCCCTGAACACCAATCAAATTAATTACTACAGCAGAAAGCGTGTGAGGCCCATCGGGAATAAAAAATGAGTTAAAAGTCCATTCATAGGGTGGCTCCGAGTCGGTAGCCATCCAAATATCATCCAAGAAGAAATCCACTCGCTCAATGGTGAATAGAGAAGCTACTTGAGTTGACACAGTTGTACTGCCAGAGATTATTTCGTTTTGGTGAGGGTATGAAATCATGATTTGCGGTGGCACTCCACAATAGTATGGTTCGGTTAGCCAAGGTTCGTAGTCCATAGTTCCATTAATCTCCTCAGGATCCATATCATCAGGATGGGCAGTTATTCCAGGACCTAGAGAGCTGCCCCACCAATTTAGGGAAGCGTTAAAATAGGCATCTGGATCGAAAACGCCCCACAAACCATTTCCGAAAATATTGTTGTTGTGAATATCCACAAATAGCCCATCTCCGATGATTCCGCTACCATTGTTATAAGCGATGACATTGCCATCAATTGGTACATATGAAGAATTAATCAGGATTCCACATATCCCGTTGTGTATGATGGTATTGTTTTTCACATCATTTAGCGGAGAGTTTTGGATGCTTAGACCAATGTGATTGCCTGCAATTACGTTACCAATTAATTCGGTATTTCCCCAACTACAAACACCGTTTCCCCCATTATCAATGATCCAATTGTGGTGAAGCTGTGTTAGTGCAAAATTGTAGCCTGTCCAAACACCATCCAAAGTGTTGTTCGCGATGAGATTGCCTTCTATGACTGGAGAAGTGCCAAAGGGCGATTCTCCGAGAACAACAAGCCCTACATAGTTGTTGGATAATGTCGAGTTTCGAATTACAGATGTTCGAGCATTCCAAATCATCAAGCCCCAACTTTCACGATATGGACTTTGGAAGCCGCAGTGATGAATTTCGCTATCAGTGATACTCAATTTTCCTTCAGGATAGATGATGAAATAATAAGGAATGGTATAGTAAATCGCATTAACTTCACTTCCATTCTCAAGCCTCAAGAATCCAGGATAGGTGACTATGATACCAAACTGCCCAGGGCTACTACAATTAAAATTTAGCCTCACGTGATTCAGAACCAAAGTATCTTCAACTACCAAATTTCCTATCAAGGTTATTTCAGTATCGTATACTTCTTCAAAATCAGTGACCACCCAGTCCCCAAGAAAAGAGAATCCCCTATTGGATCGGGATATCTGAAATTCTGTAAAGGCAACCATTGACCAATGGAAGCAGAGAATAAGTATTGCTAAGTATGCTTTACACCATTGCCTTCGCACTCTCTAACCTCACTTCTCTTATATAAGGTAATATTTATAATCATTCTCGTTCCTATTAATGTCGTCTAGGCTCTCTAGGGGGTAGCTTTAGCTATGGTAGTCGTGTTTTGATTTCATTTTTTCTTGTCTTACTCATTTCGTTAACATTTCCTAGCATATATATGGATGAAACAAGAGTTTTCAGCGAAAGCCCCGATGACAGTGAGGAAGTTTTTCGAAGGACAAATACAATATTTTTCAACAACACAGCACAAAGTAGTTCTTCATTTCTAGGTGTTGAAGGGAAAATTAAACATTATAATAAGGGAGGCGACTGGGTACGAGTATTAATTTGGACCACTGAACCGTGCATAACAGAAGATCATTCCTCTTGGGGTGTACCAGTTGAAGTTGTTTTAGTTAATTCAAGGGCAGAATTTATGAACCAATTATCAAGTTGTTCAGCGGCTTTTATTCTAGGAAGTGCAGAACAGGATTTTGCTGGACAACTCCTTTCGTCTGGAACAGAAATTCTATTGAATTGGGTTTCAGAGGGTAACTTGCTTTTTATTTC
>JABXGU010000854.1 GCA_016550415.1 archaeon
ATAACTGCAGCGTTTCTTGGTCTTCTTGGGGGATTTGTCAGTGGAAGCGAAACTTCAACAATAGTCATGTTTCAGCCATACCACCAACTGACTGCTTCAGCGATTGGTGCTCAACCACTAATCGTTGGGGCTAGTTCAGGAATTGGTGGCGGATTAGCAAGTGTGCTCTCGCCCGCGAAGTTGCAAAACGCTGCCGCGGTCATTGATGCAAAGGGTATGGAAGGTCCGGTTATGCGCAGGGCGCTTCCAATCATCTTGCTTGTAACCATTGTCGTGGCAATCCTTGCCTTCTTCATGGGTTATTTCATCCCGTAGGCTGCTAGAGGATATATGCAAGTAAAGCAATGCCGAAGGTTCAAACTGGACATTCTGGTGATAAAGGATACCCAAGAGCTTGCCAAGCTTTCAGCCCGCCTAACACATTACTAACATCCGGAAATCCATTTCTTCGAAGGATACTCGCGGCGAGGCTGCCTCGGAAGCCAGTTGCGCAGGTTGTGGCCAATGCTGTATTTTTTGGAATTTTATCCAAGTGATCAGTTAGTTCTCCCACATAGATATATGTGGAATTCTCAACGAAACCGCTTTCACATTCAGGTGTTGAGCGAACATCAACGAGGGCAAGCTCATTATTGTCAAGTTTTTCTTTGAGTTGTTTCGCAGTGATGGCACCAATCTGGGCGCTGGGTTTCCCATGATTTCGCCAGGCCTCAATTCCTGGGCAAAGATAACCGCGGATGTTGTCATAACCGAGTCGCCAGAGGAAAGGTTTAGCGAAGTTCAAATCCTGGGGACGTTCTAACACCAGCAGGATTTTTTGGGAATAATTCAAAGTCCATCCGGGGTAGAAGGAAAGCCCCTGGAGCCAGATGCTCAAGGAACCTGGAAGGTGGGAGGAGGCGAACGCATCAGGTTTTCGAGTGTCCACGACGATAGCGTCTGATTGTTCCATCGCTTTCTCAAACTCAGAAACTGTGAGAGCTTGAGGAACTGGTGCATTTTGAAGAAGTGGTGGACCATTGAGGTTGTAGTCTTCCATTTTTCGAAAATACGGGGGACGGCGTAATTGGATGCTTAACATGTATTTGATGAACGCGGTTTTATCGAGCTGAAGAATTTCATTGTGCTGGCGTTCATAACCGATAGTACTGAAATCCCGATCACTGAGTTTATGACCACAAATCGAACCTGCGCCATGAGCGGGATATAATAAGACATCATCACCGAGAGGAAGTAGTTTTTCGTGGAGGCTGTAAAATTGCTTCTCGGTCATTTTTTCCCATATATCAAGGCCTGGAAGATCCGTTCGCCCAACATCTCCAACAAATAAGGTGTCTCCTGAAAAGACCATGAAGGGTCGATTACTTTGTGCTGTATCTACTACTGGATAGCAGATGCTATCATCAGTATGTCCAGGAGTATGCAGGACTTGAATGCGAAACCGGCTGACGTTAAAAGTGTCTCCATCTTTCACTCGATGTTCCCCGTATTTGAAAGGTGTCTCCGCACTATGAACGATTTCAGCCTCAGTGAGATTCTGTAACTCCAAAGACCCGATAACAAAGTCTTCGTTGCGATGGGTTTCGAAGATATAACGAATCTTCGCACAGACCTCTTGGGCCATTTTCAAATAGATACTCGCATCACGGCGTGGATCCACCACAAAGGCTTCACCTTGATCAGCAAAAAAATAGCTATTATGAGAAATTCCAGGAGAATTGATGACTTCGAATTTCACCTTGAACACACTCAGCTCAGACCATCATGAACTCTTCATAGTATGGGTTCTCTGTTTTGAATTTATCGAGTTTGCTTCTCAACTTGAGAATATAGGTTATTCAGATATCACGCAAGTTGATAACTCTTTTAAAGCCACGAAGCATGAGGGTGCCGAGGGTTACTCTCATGGAACGTAAAAAAGTTCTAGGCGATCGTAAAGACCATCTAGTGCTCCTCTATGCGCTCAGCACCTGTGGCTGGTGTAAAATGACCAAAGCCTTCCTTGTGGATAAAAGCGTAGAATACGAATACGTCGATGTCGA
>JABXGU010000094.1 GCA_016550415.1 archaeon
AGCGAAAGGTAGCCAATTCATGTTCAAAGTTTCTTTGATTGGCGATTATGCTGTTGGTAAAACATCTATTATAAAACGGTATCTTACAAATTCCTTTGATGAGGGTTACAAAGCGACACTTGGGGCTGCGATATCCTCATTTAAGACATCAGTCGCCGATTCACTCGTCTCCTTACAGGTCTGGGATCTTGCTGGACAAACCTCCTTTCGAAGAGTTCGTGTACAATATCTATTTGGTACAGATTTTGCTATTGTCGTTTATGATGTAACTCGTAAGGACACTTTGGATTGTGTCAAAGAATGGGTAGACGATGTTAAACAGGGTGCACCTGAGGTTCTCCTCTTCTTGGTAGGAAATAAAGTGGATTTAGCCGATTCACGGGCTGTTAATCGTGCAGAAGCTGAGAAGGTGGCGAAGAATCTCAACATGCTTGGATATATGGAGACATCCGCAAAAGATGGGACAAATGTCAAGGAGCTTTTTCAGACGATCTCAAAGTTACTTTTGGAACACACAACAAATCTCCCTCCTATGAAAGGATGAAGGTGAAAAAGCACGTGGCACTTCCCCCGGAATTACTTGAATTCCTCAAACAGGAACAAGGACAAACCCTCTTAGTTAAGGGAAGGGCAGGAACCGGAAAAAGCACCTTTGTTCTATCACTCCTTGATGAACTTTCGCAACATCTCCCTGATCAATTCAAAGTAGGTAACTTCATTTATCTCTCTTCACGAGTTGCCAGTGAAAATTTACGAACACAATTCCCCTGGGCATTCGAAAAATTCCCAGCGAGCAACATCATCGATGCTACACCATCACTGATGGGAATGCCAGAAAGTCAGATGGAACCTGAGGGTGCCACAGAGCATCGAATTGTATACTCAGATGAACTTACTTTCATTAGTGCTGTCAATGATCAGCTCCAAGATCTTTCATCACCTGTTTGTGTTATTGACTCCTTTGATGCAATCATTGAAGCTGCCCAAGCTGATCCCCAACGACTAACCAGTGCTCTCACGAATTTAGGACGAAGCCTCTGCGCTAAAATTATTCTAGTTCTTGAGGGTATCGAGGAATCACCTTTAGATCATATTGTCGACGGGATTATTTGTGTTACAAAAACACAAACTGAAGGACGCATGTGGCGCAGCATGCAATTGCTAAAATTACGGGGAACCTCAATTGATAGAGGCAAGCGTGGATTTTCATTAAGAGACAGTCACTTTTCTATTCTTCACTCCTATGATGCAGAGCTAGCTCATCGTATATCAGACTTCCAAGTCATCCCCCATACAGCAGGGCGTTTCTCTTCGGGCATCAAAGAAATGGATACCATTTTCTGCGGTTTCCGTCGTGGAACTACGCTTTTCATTAACGTTTCAGAAGGCGTTTCTAACGAAGTCGTCAACACGTTAATTCTGAGTATGATAGCTAACTTTCTCCGTCAACAAAGTGGTGTCATAATTGTTCCACCAAATAAGCTTAGCTTTCGTCGATTAAAAGCCGCAGCACTTCGATATGGCTTTGTTGACCAAC
>JABXGU010000855.1 GCA_016550415.1 archaeon
TGAGCCGTATTCGCCTTGGAAGGGATCAGAAGAGGCGATGGCTAGCAGAGGAATGATGACAACGAGGAGAATGGCATAAAGGGTTTCCATGAGGGGGATGAACTCAGGAGGAATAGGAAGCATGGATCCAAAGGCAGGAGCTAGATTGATGAAAAGCAAGGCGAAGACAAAATTAGCGATTAAACCGAAAATATAGAAGGCTTTTCCGGGTTTTCGTAGCCCTGTGATGACATCCTTTTTGAAGAGAGCTTGGAGCGGTGTTTTCGATGAAGTGAATTGAACGGGAAGACGACTGAGGGCCCCAATTGCTGTGCCTTTGCGTCGTGCCACTACTGCGATTTCTTCATACATATCAATGGAAATCTTGTCTGTGAGAAACCTGGTAAGAACCAAGATGAGGAAGAAAGTTACAATGAGTCCGAGAAGAACCCAAGGAAGTGCTGGAAAATAGAGTACTGTAAATGCACCATCGGAACCAGGTAAAGCTCCACTAAACGCGATAGCCACGAGCATGTAAGCTAAATTGTACATTGGCGAAGAACTAAGAACTCCATTGACAAGCCAAACGGGAGTTAGCAGAAGAATCGTGCCGACCAATAGAACTGCAAAGAATAGTATTCGGAAAATCCGGCGATGCTGACGGGGTTGGGATACAAATTTCCTGAGAGCATAGAGACCATGTGTTGCAATTGCTCCAATTTCTGCCAAAAGGAAAGCCATGACGATAAAGAGGGCAAACATCCCAAGGGTTAACCCATAATTTTGCCCAAAATACCAGAGGATGGGTTGAAATGCCAAGCCTATGTAGACGAAAAGCATCAATCGCCGTGGTATAGACCGCAGGTATTTTGCAGTGAAAAAGACATGACCCTTCATAGGTGCAGGAAATAGGTAATCCACATCTGCGGGTTCTGATTCAGATCCGAGAGGGACGCCCATAACGGCTTTTACAATTTGTTGAGCTATTATTAGCGACAATACGGCGTACACTATCCAAACCGTGTTAGCCCCAATCATTCCGCTGTTAATTATGAGCCAATAGAGGGAACCGCGTAGTTGAACAGGAAGTGTAAACATGAACACCCACAACAACCAGATGACGAGGGCAATTACTGTCACAGAGATTACTTGAACAGTGATGAAAATAGGTTGGCGTATCGATTTACGGAGATAATTTCTTGTCCGTTGAAATTCCCACCGAGTCACGGTGGTTGTGCCAACCGTTCCCAGCGTTGTTACCTCCCACGCAGAGTTTGGATATAGTAGTTCTCTAAAGCCACACCGCCTCCAACCTCCGCACGGAGCTCTTGGACCGTTCCTGAAGCAACCTTTACACCATCTGATAGGATGGTAAATTCATCACTGACTTCCTCTGCAACACTCAAAATATGCGTAGAAAGTAAAACTGTTGAACCATTTTCAGCGAGCTCGCGGATTACCTGTTTGAGGACATACCCTCCTTCAGGATCTAATCCATAGAGTGGTTCATCCATTAACAAAACTTTGGGATTCCGAATTAGCAATCCGGTGAGTAGGGTTCGTTGTAGCATTCCACGAGAGAGCTCGCCAAGGTATTTGTTCAGAAAACCACCGATTTCAAAGCGATTGATATATTCAAGTCGGCGTTGCTGAAATTCTTCTTCCGGCACTTGATATAGACTGCCGATAAAAGAGAGAAATTCATTAACTCTCAGTGTCTCGTATGCTGCAGGGGCATCTGGTAAAAAGCCTAGATTGATTTTTGCTTGCCAAGATTCTCGAAGCATATCATAACCCATAATGAAGATACTTCCGCGATTAGGACGACTCAATCCGGCAATTAGTCGGAGCGTGGTCGTTTTTCCGGCTCCGTTTGGCCCAACCAGCGCATGAACAACTCCTTGTTTGATTTTGAGGTTCAAACGATTTACTGCCAAAACTCCAGGGGGGAAAATCTTACTCAAACGAAAGGTTTCCAAAGCAGGTGTTTCGTTATTTGATTGGTTCGTTGCATTAGCCATCATGTGGACCTCACAGCAGTATTTCAGTCATATATTAGTCCCGTTTTATGGGAGTCCCCATTGAGGAGGTAGTGGTATAAACATCAACACGATAATGATGATGAGTGCCCCTCCTATAATGAGTGCAGCTCGAACAATAGGTGTGATGCTTTGATACCCTGTTTTTAGTGCCAGTGAGAATAACGAAGCACCAATAAGAAATCCACCAAGTCCCCGGAATACAATATAGATTGGAGCTAAGATGGGAGTAAGACTTGGTGTCGTGAATTGGAAATAGGTAATAAGAGCTAAAATGAAAGTGGCGAGTGTAATGAAAAACAAGCCCACAATGAGGAAACGATGCTCAGAGAAGGATTTGAGTTCACCGAATTCTTGGAGCGCATATTGTTTTTCAATGAGGGTTATGAGTTCAGCTCGACTCATCGAA